>CP131057.1:0-202500 GCA_030657355.1 Radicibacter daui | reverse complement strand
CCCTCTCCGCCCAGAGCAGCGCTCGCCGCGTCCCATGCCCTTAGGGAGGAGGAAGGGCAGCGGGGGCGGCCTCGCCGGAGTGCATCCCCCTGGCCAGAGCGCCGCAAAAGCGGACCGCAGGCTAAAGGGAGAACACTCCGATCCGGGCAGGATCAGGTCAGGGCGTGGTATGCAAGCAGGAGAAGAAGCACGGCCAGGACGGCAACAAGCCAGCGCGGCAGGTGCGCCCCGGCGGGGATCTGGCTGGTGGCGGGCAGGGCCTCGCCCCCGCTGACGCCAAGCGCACCGGGAGGCTGCCGCCCCTCGGGCGGGCCGGCTGTTGGTCTGTGCTGCCTGTTGTTACCGGATCCGGGCATCGGGTGCGCTGTTGCAGGGGTCATACGTTCCGGTCCTCCCCTAGAGCGGCCGGCTTTTTGCCAGCCTTATATCGTTATCTCGCAGTGTCCGGCCCCTTGCGGGGGATTGTCAAATCAACTCGCAGGCGGCTTGATAGGGTCTTCTCCTTGCGCAGCTGCGGCAAAAACCCCATCTGGCGGGCGGAGCCGCAAGGATGCACCGCAGGCAACCGCCGGCGGTGGACGAGATCAGGAAGGCAGCAACACGGGTCATGGAAATCGTAAAGGACTGGTTCCGGCGTCATTTTTCCGACCCCGACGTGATGCTGCTGGCGGTTGTGCTGATTCTGGGCGTGCTGGCTATCCTGTTTCTCGGCCAGACGCTTGCCCCGGTCATCGCTGCCGTCGTTATTGCCTATCTGCTGGATGGCCCCTGCACGCGCCTGCGCCGGCTCGGTCTGCCCAATGTGCTGGCGGTCATTGTGGTCTGGGGCGGTTTTGTGGGCATCGCCGTTGCCGGCATCGTCATCCTCGCCCCGCTGCTCTCCCAGCAGGTAACCCAGCTGGCCGTCACTCTGCCGGACATGACGCAGGCCGCGCAGATGGCGCTGCTCGAGCTGCCGGACAAATATCCCGGCCTTATCAGCCGCGAGCAGCTGGCCGAGGCGCTGCAGTCACTGCGTGCCGATGCGCTTTCCGCCGTGCAGGGTCTGCTGGTCTCGTCGCTCGACCGGCTCTCCAACGCTATGACGGTCATGATCTATGCCGTGCTGGTGCCGGTGATGGTGTTCTTCTTCCTCAAGGACAAGGCGGAGATCCTCACCTGGCTCTCCCGGTTCCTGCCGACGCGGCGCACGCTGGTTAATACCGTGTGGGCGGAAGTGAACCTCAAGACCGGCTCCTATGTGCGCGGC
Source organism: Radicibacter daui (assembly GCA_030657355.1). Lineage (GTDB taxonomy): Bacteria > Pseudomonadota > Alphaproteobacteria > Radicibacterales > Radicibacteraceae > Radicibacter > Radicibacter daui. The sequence goes on along the minus strand of CP131057.1, from coordinate 201,251 downwards.
AAGGTGTTTCACATCATCATCATCGCCGTCGTCAGCTGGGCCACCTATGCGGCGCTGGATCTCAAATTTGCCGTGCTGCTCGGCCTCATCACCGGGCTTTCGGTCGTGGTGCCCTATTTCGGCGCCGCCGCGGTGGCGGTGCCGCTGATGCTGGTGGCCTATTTCCAGTTCGGCCTCGACACCCATTTCCTGATCGTGCTCGGCGCCTATGCCGTGCTGCAGGCGCTCGACGGCAATGTGCTGGTGCCGCTCCTGTTCTCCAACGTGGTGAAGCTGCACCCCAATGCCATCATCCTGGCGGTGCTGGTGTTCGGCAGCTTCTGGGGTTTCTGGGGCCTGTTCTTCGCCATTCCGCTGGCAACGGTGGTGCATGCCGTGCTCAACGCCTGGCCGCGCAACCCCGCCCTCATCCTGCCGCCGTCGGGCTGAAGTCTCAGCTCAGGGAAAGGCTGCCATCCAGATCGTCGGCCTGCGCCATCAGCGCAAGGCCGGCGGCGATGGAGGAAAAGCGCTCGGCAAAGGTGAGGCGCTGGGTACCGAAGCGGTCGGCAAAGACCTGCCGGATTGCCGGAATGGACGAACTGCCGCCGGTAAAGAACACGGCATCGATGCCCGCCTCCCCGATGCCGGCATTGGCCAGCGCCTGATCCACCGTTTCCCCGAGGCGGGTTACATCCGGGGCGATCCAGCTTTCAAAATCAGCGCGCGAGATCCTGCGCTCGATCTCCACATCACCGACGGTGAAGCTGAAGGGCGCGCTGTCGGCATCGGAAAGCGCGATCTTGGTCGCCGACACCGCCCGGTGCAGGGCAAAACCCAGATCATCCTCGACAATGCGGATGAAGGCCTGCAGCGGCTCCGGGTCGATTGCCATGCGGGCGAGCTTTACGAGGTCGGCAAGGTCGCGACCATGTTTCATCACCGCCAGCTGGTTCCAGCTGGCAAGCCCGGCGAAGTAGCGGTTGGGCAGCGGCAGCACCGCGCCCATGGAGCGATATTCGCTGCCCTTGCCCAGTTCCGGCGCCACCACCTTGTCGATCAGGCGGGCATCAAAACTGTCACCGGCGATACCGATACCGGCATTACCAAGCGGGGTCGCCTCCAGCCTGCCGTTCCTGCGGGTAAAGCGGATGACCGAAAAGTCGCTGGTACCACCGCCAAAGTCCGCCACCAGGATCGTGGCATCGGCAGCCAGCTGCCGGGCGAAGAAGAAGGCGGCCGCTACCGGCTCATAAACATAACGGGCGTCCGTAATGCCGGCGCTGGCAAAACCGGCGCGGTAACGCTCCATCGCCAGCGCTTCATCCGGGGAGGCGCCGGCAAACCGCACCGGGCGGCCGATGCGCACCGGCGCGCCGGCAAGGGTCGCCGTGCCTTCGGCATGGCGCTGCAGCACGCGCATGAAGGCGGCCAGCAGATCCTCAAAGCGGAAGCGGTCGGAAAAAATGCGGGTTTCCTTGAAACTGCCGCTCGCCGCAAAGCTTTTGAAGGACTGGATGAAACGGTGCGCGGAAAGCCCGTTCAGATATTGCGAGATTGCCCAGGGCCCGGCTTCGACATGCTTGAAATGCTCGCCGCCGGCCACCTCTTCCCAGAAACAGAGCGCGGTCGGAAAAGTCTCCGACACGATCTCGTTATGCTCGAAGGGCAGCACCCTGACATCGCCCGCCGCGTCCGCAAGCGCGATGACAGTGTTTGCCGTGCCGAAATCGATGCCGACCGACAGCGCGCCGGCAGCCTTGGGGCTCACCATGGGGATATCTCTTGGCAGGATGACGGCCGCAGGCCGCAGGGCCGGCGCTTATAGCGGCAAAGGCGGAGGAACGGAACCCTCAAATTTGCCGCCCGGCGCCTCTCCCCTGCCCTCGCCGTCAGCCGCGCGGAACCGGCACCGGAACGGCACCGCTGTTGCCGGTTGCACCGGAGGGCTTGCCGGACTTTGCCGCCGGAGCCGGCGCATTGGGCAGCGACGGTACGGCGGCGCGCAACGCCTGCAGCACATGGCGGGTGGGGATGCCATCATCCGGCTTCAGATGATTGGCGCGCTGGAAGGCCAGCACCGCCTTGCGGGTCTGCCCCCCCATCATGCCGTCAACCTCACCGGGGTCGAAGCCGAGCTTCACCAGCTTCTTCTGCATCTCTTCCAGCTCGCCATTGGTGACCTCAAGGTCATCGGTCGGCTGCAGGTTGGTCAGCGGCGGGCGCCCGACGATGCGGTCGGCTAGATAGGCCACCGTCAGCGCATAGGCATCGGACGCGTTATAGCGGCGGATGGCATCGAAATTATCATAGACGAGAAAGGCCGGGCCTTGCGTGCCCGAAGGGGTCAGCAGCCGCGCTTCCATATTGCCGGTATCCGGCAAATCCAGTCCGCTTGCCCGCACCACGCCCTTGGCCGCCCACTCGCCCATCGGCAGCGTGGTCCCGTCGGAAAGGCCATAGTCGAAATCCGGCGGCACCGTCACTTCGCGGCCCCAGAGATAACCCGGCTGCCAGCCATTTTCCTTGAGGTAGTTGGCGATGGAGGCAAAGACGTCCGCCGGCGAGCCCCAGATATCGGCCTTGCCGTCCTTGTCGAAATCGACGGCATAGGAGATGTAGGCCTGCGGCATGAATTGCGGCTGGCCCATCGCCCCGCCCCAGGAGCCGAGCATGGTCTTGGGGTCGAGGTGGTATTTCTGCACGGCCTGCAGGGCATAGATCAGATGATCGCGCAGCCACTTGTCGGACTGGCGCTGGAAAGCGCGCGTCGCCAGCGCGTCGATCACCGGATAGTTGCCCTGCGCGCGGCCATATCCGCTTTCCATGCCCCAGATGGCGACGATGATCTGCGAGGGCACGCCATAGGTCTTCTCGACCTTGAGCAGCGTATCCTGCCACTGGGCAAGCGCGGCCTGGCCCAGGGCGATGGTGTTGTCGGAGGCATGGCGACCGAGATATTTGGCCAGCGGCTCGATGAATTCGGCCTGGTTGCGGTCGTTCTGCACCACCCGCGGGCGGAAACTCACATTGGCGAGCGTGGCTTTGGCCAGCGCCAGTTTTACGCCGCGATGGGAGGCTTCCACGGCAACGCCGTCGAGCCAGCGCTTGAAATCGGCAGGCTGCTGCGTGGCGGCGCGCACGCCCGGGGCAATGAGAATGAGGCCAAAAAGAATGGCAAAAGCCACTCGCATCATACCATACCGCGCTCGCGCCAACTTCTGCGCTCCCTTCCCGATCAACCGGTGGTCCTTGTGCTGAACGGGCGCCTTCTTACAGGAGATGCGGGGCCTGTACCAGTCCCTCGCCCCTCCCGGCCCGGGCCTTCACACGGGCGCTCAGCCGAGCGCAGCAGGCCGCGGACCCCCGGTTGCCCAGTCCAGCAATTCGACCGTGTGCACCACAGGTGCGGGTGCGCCATCGGCCAGCTGCGCCATGCAGCCGACATTTCCCGTAGCGATGATTTGGGGCCGTGTAGTGGCAATATTGGCAAGTTTGCGCTTTTTGAGCGCCCCGGCGATGTCCGGCTGCAGGATGTTGTAGGTGCCGGCGGAGCCGCAGCACAGATGCCCTTCCGGCACGTCGCTGACGGCAAACCCCGCCTTGCGCAGCAGCGCCTGCGGCTCGGTCTTCAGCTTCTGCCCGTGCTGCATGGAGCAGGCGGAGTGATAGGTAACCTTGAGCCCTTCCGGCAGTTGTCCGGCCTGCGGCGCGATACCCAGCGTGGTCATGAATTCGCTGACATCCTTCGCCAGCGCGGCAATGACGGCAGCCTTGCCGGCATAGGCCGCATCCTCGCGCAGCATGTAGCCGTAGTCCTTGACCGTGGTGCCGCAGCCCGAGGCGGTGATGAGGATGGCGTCCAGCCCCTTGCCGCCGCCGTCCTTCGTCTCAGCCCACCACAGATCGACCATACGCCGGGCCTTTTCCAGCGCTTCATGCTCCCGGCCCATATGGTGGGGCAGCGAGCCGCAGCAGCCGCCAAGCGCTCCGGCATCCGGCATTACCGCCTCCACCCCGTGGCGGGCGAGCAGGCGCAGCGTGGCGGCGTCGATCTGCGGCGCCATCACCGGCTGCACGCAGCCCGGCAGCAGGGCAACGCGGGCCTTGAGCGCGTCGTCGGCCGCATGGGTACCCGGCCGCTCGGCCGCGCCAGGGCTCGGCAGCACTGGTGGTACGAGGCTCAGCAGTGCCTCGATCCGGCGCGGCAGCAGGCGGGCAACGGGCCGACTGAAGAGACGGGCAAACCAGCCGCCGATCAGCGCAAGGCGCAGCACCGGCCGGCGCTGGAGCACAAAGGACAGCACGGCGCGCAGCGCCCGGTCGGCAAAGGGGCGGCGATACTGCTCTTCCACCAGCGCCCGGCCCTGGTCGATCAGGTGCATGTAATTGACGCCCGACGGGCAGGTCGTCATGCAGCTGAGGCAGCTGAGGCAGCGGTCGAGATGGCGCACCGTTTCGCTGTCCGGCGCCCGGCCGGATTCCAGCATGTCCTTCAGCAGATAAATACGCCCGCGCGGGCTATCCAGCTCATCGCCCAGCAGCACATAGGTGGGGCAGGTGGCAGTGCAGAAGCCGCAATGTACGCAGCTGCGCAGGATCTTTTCCGCCTCACGGGTGTTCGGGTCTTCAAGCTGGGCGGCGGTAAATCTTGTCTGCATGATACCTCAGCCCCTCGCCCGCTCGCTGCCCGCAACCATCCGGCCGGGACCCAGCAGATTTTCCGGATCGAAACTGTCCTTGACCCTTGCAGCAAGTGCCGCCAGCGCCGGCGATTGCGGGTGGAACACAGGCACCGCGGCCCGCACCGCTTCCGGTGCGCGTACCAGCGTGGCATGTCCCTCCCCCAGCGCCGCGCGCAGCGGGCCGGCCCCGGCATCGGCAAAACCGGGCGCCACCGCTACCCAGATCAGGCCGCCGCCCCAGTCATAATAACCGCTGACGCCCAGCGCCTGCCTGAGGCGGGCCATCACCTTCGCCCCCTCGGACGGCGCGACGGAAAGGCGCCAGACGGCACTGGCGGCTGGCTCTATCAGTGGGCGCACATCGCGCACCGCCTGCCACAGGGCCTTGCATTCCTCCCCCTCGACCATCCGGCAGGGAGCGACACCGGCGAGTAGTTTTTCCAGCGCCGCCTGCCGGTCGGCGACAGAAACAGCAAAGCCTTCCAGCCGCAGCAGGGTGCGGGAAGCGCCGTCGCTGTAACCGGCAAGCCCCGCCGGCAGATGGGCAGCGCCGCTCACTTCCAGCGCGCTGGTCAGCGCCCGCGTCATGATTTCAATGGCGGTTTGATCGCCGAGGCCTTCCAGCACCAGCGTCACCGCCCGCTCCGGCGCCGGCAGGGTCTTGAGCGTCAGGCTGGTATAAAAGGCAAGCGTCCCGAAAGAGCCGGTCAGCAGCTTGGGCAGGTCATAGCCCGTCACATTCTTGACCACGCGGCTGCCGGTGGTCAGCAGGTCGCCGCGACCGCTTACCGCCTCGATGCCCAGCACATGGTCGCGCGCCGCCCCGGCAAACGGCCGGCGGGGCCCGGAAAGACTGCAGGCAACCACGCCCGCCAGCGTGCCGGCACCGGCTGGCCCGCCGAGGAGCGGGCCCAGATCCATCGGCTCGAAAGCCAGATGCTGGCCGGCCTTGCCCAGCAGCGCCTCCACTTCGGCCAGCGGCATGCCCGCGCCGGCTTTCAGCACCAGCTCTTCCGGTTCATAAAAATCAACCGCCGCCAGCATGCGGGCGGAAAGCTGCCTTGTCGCGGCGACAGGCCGGCCATAGCCACGTTTGCTGCCATGGCCCGTCAGTTCCAGCGGGGTGCGGCTGGCAAGGGCATCCGCCACCGCCTCCACGGCTGAAGCGGCATCCTGCGGTTCCAGAAGGTCGGCCATGTCCGTCAAAATCTCGGCAGCTCGGGATGGGGCAGCGCGCCGTGATGCACATGCATGCGGCCCAGCTCGGCGCAGCGGTGCAGCACCGGAAACACCTTGCCCGGATTGAGCAGATGCTCGGCATCGAAGGCGCATTTGACCCGCAGCTGCTGATTAAGGTCGGTCTCGGAGAACTGCTCCGGCATCAGGTCGCGTTTTTCCACGCCCACGCCATGCTCGCCCGTCAGCACACCGCCGACTTCAACACAGAGACACAGGATATCGGCGCCCAGCGCCTCCGCCGCCTCCAGCTCGCCCGGCTTGTTGGCATCATAAAGAATGAGCGGGTGCAGGTTGCCGTCCCCGGCGTGGAAGACATTGGCGACGCGCAGGCCGTATTTCTGCGAGAGCTCCTGCATGCGCTCCAGCACCAGCGGCAGCTTCTTGCGCGGGATGGTGCCGTCCATGCAGTAATAGTCCGGCGAGATACGCCCGACCGCCGGAAAGGCCGCCTTGCGCCCGGCCCAGAACAGCGCCCGCTCCTCTTCGCTGTTGCTGGTGCGCACGGTGGTGACACCGTGTTTTTCGGCAATCGCACACACGCGGGAGATCAGATAGTCGACTTCGACCGCCGGCCCGTCGAGTTCGCAGATCAGCAGCGCCTCGACATCCAGCGGATAACCGGCATGGACAAAATCCTCCGCCGCCTTGATAGCCGGCCCGTCCATCATCTCAAGGCCCGCCGGGATGATGCCGGAAGCGATGATGTCGGCCACACAGTCCCCCGCGGCAAGGCTGCTGGCAAAACCCATCAGCACCGCGCGTGCCGTCGTGGGTTTGCTGAGGATGCGCACCGTCACTTCCGTAACCACGCCCAGCAACCCCTCGGAGCCGGTGATGAGGCCCAGCAGGTCATACCCCTCGGCATCCAGATGTTTGCCGCCAAGACGCAGGATCTCGCCGGTAATCAGGACGATCTCCACCCCCAGCACATTGTTGGTGGTGAGCCCGTATTTGAGGCAATGCACCCCGCCGGAATTCTCCGCCACATTGCCGCCGATAGAGCAGGCGATCTGGCTTGAGGGGTCGGGTGCGTAATAGAAGCCCCGCCCCTCCACCGCGCGGGTGATGGCAAGGTTGGTGACGCCGGGCTGCGCCGTGACCGTGCGATTGGCATAGTCGATATCGAGCACGCGGTTGAACTTGCCCATGCCCAGCAGCACGGCGTCGGCGAGCGGCAATGAGCCGCCGCTGAGCGACGTGCCCGATCCGCGCGGCACCACGCGCACCCCGTGCTCATGGCAATAGCGCAGCACGGCGGAGACCTGCTGCACGGTTTCCGGCAGCACCACCATCAGCGGGGTCTGGCGATAGGCGGTCAGCGCATCGGATTCATAAGGCTTGAGGGCGGTCGGCACGGTGATCACGCCTTCGCCGGGCACAATGCGGGAAAGCGCGGCGGCAATTTCCTGCCGGCGGCGCAGCACATCGGCATCCGGCTGCGGCATTGCGACCATGATCGTTCTCTCCCCTTGGGGCTTTTGCCCGCCCTTGCCGTTTGTACGCCGGGCCCGCATGCTGCCGGCAAGCGCACAGCATTTAAAAAATGCCGGGCCTTTGAAGAAGATAAGCCGGCTTTCCGCGCTATGGAACCGGCAAGCCGGGGGGACAGCAGAAGATGGAATATTTTGAAGCCGGCGGCGCACGGATGCCCCGCATCGGCCTTGGCACCTACGATATGCATGGCGCCGGCGCTATCGAGGCGGTGCGGTACGGGCTGGAGCTCGGTTACCGCCATGTCGATGCCGCCCGCATGTATGCCAACGAGAAGGATGTCGGCGCCGGCATTGCGGCCAGCGGCGTGCCGCGCGATCAGATCTTCATCACCACCAAGGTCTGGTACACTGAACTTCAGCGCGACAAGCTGCTGCGCTCGGCCGAGGCATCGGTGAAGGATCTCGGCTGCGGCGTCGCCGATCTGCTGCTCATCCACTGGCCGGCACCGGGAATGGCGATTTCTGAGATGGTGGCTTCGGTGAACGATGCCGTCGATGCGGGCCTTGCCCGCCATATCGGCGTCAGCAACTTCACCCCCGCGATGATCCGTGAAGCCCAGGCGGTTACCCGTCACCCGCTGATCACCAACCAGGTCGAGTTTCACCCCTTCTTTCGGCAGGAGCCGCTGCGCGCCCTGCTGGCGGAAAAGGGCATGGCACTTACCGCCTACCAGCCGCTGGCCCGCGGGGCCACGCAAGGCAATCCGGTGCTGGAAGAGATCGGCCGGGCCCATGGCAAAACCGCGTCCCAGGTGGCGCTGCGCTGGCTAACCCAGCAGGATAATGTGCTGGCGATCCCCAAATCCGCCACCCCTGCCCGCATCCGCGAAAATCTTGAGATTTTCGACTTCCGCCTCAGCGCGGATGAAATGGCCCGCATTGCCGCCCTCGGCCGCGACGATGGCCGGCGTATCGATGCGCCTTTCCCGTTCAAGTGGGATTGACTGGTAGGTTTCACATCTTCTCATAGGGTAATTGTAAAGAGGCCGGGGCTCACGCCGCCGGCCTTCTTGCCATTCTTCACGATGCTTAACCGGCACATCGTCAGGGGCAGGCGTATCTTTGGGAGTGAGGCGCGCACCCGGCCTTACCGGCTCAAAGGTGCGCAATCTCTCGCGTTTGTGCCCGGCATCCGCCTTCTTGCAAACCTGCCGTTCCGGCAGAACCAGGACATTCCGTCTACTTCCTTCGCATAAGCAGGCAGACAGCCCTCTGGTCAGATAGACGCTCCGCCGGTGGGCGTACGAGTATGGTCACGAACAATTTGTCCCGCTTTTTAGGAAGATTGAAAATGATGCGCTGGAGCAAGGTCGCCGCGAAGGGTCTGCTGGGTGCCGCCGCCATCAGCCTTTCGACATCCCTCACCGCCTGGGCCGATCCGCCGCCGGCCCCACCCGTCTCGCTGATCGACAAGCCGGTGATGGATCAGATTGCCGGCGTGCTGGCCAATCCGGTCGTCCCGCTGATGATCAATGCGCAAAACCAGCTGCGTTCCGGCATTACCCAGGCGCAGATCGATACGCTGGACAAGAGCTGGGTTGCCGAGCGCAAGCAGGACAAGCAGCCGCTGATCGCCCGCACCCTCTCCAACCCGCTTTCCAGCTATCTGTTGCAAACGCAGGCCGGCTCGCTCGGCCTCTTCCACGAGATTTTCATCGTCGACAATAACGGCCTCAATGTCGGGCAGAGCGACATCACCTCCGACTACTGGCAGGGCGACGAAGCCAAGTTCCAGAAGACCTACCCCTTCGGCCCCGGCACCGTCTTCATCGACGAGCCCGAATATGACGAGGACAACAAGGCCTGGTTCGTCCAGGTCGACCTGACCCTGACCGATCCCGCCACGCAGAAGGCCATCGGGGCCGCCGTGTTCGAGATCAACCTGACCGAACTCGCCCGCCGCCGTTCCGTCTGAGCGACGCCACAATCATAAAAGATCGGAGGGAAGTGCCATGAAGCTCTTCCGCAACATGCCCATCAGCCGCAAGATCCTGGCCTGCTTCGTCCTGATGATGGCGGTAATGGCAACAGTTGGCGCCGTCACCATGGCCCAGCTGCGCAACATGGACGCCACCGCCCAGTCCTATGAGCGTAATGCCACTCTCAACGCCCAGCTGGATGGTATCACCCGCGATATCGGCGCCGCCCGCACCAGCCTGATGAGCTTCCTCATCACCGGCGAACTCTCCGATCTCGAGAACTTCCAGAAGGTCGAGGGCAATATCGGCGACAAGCTCAAGAGCTTCGGCGATGCCGTCAGCGGCACCGGTTTTGCCACGCAGGCAAGCGATCTTTCCGCCGCTCTCAGCAGCTGGTTTACCGACGCCGCCGACCCGCAGGTAGCCGCCATGCAGCGGCCGGAGACGGTCAACTACGCCCGCGCACTGGAAATTGCCGGTCCGTCAAAAAAAATGATGGTGAAGGTCAGCCAGCTGAGCGGCGCCCTCAGCACTTCGTTTGCCGAAGCAACTGCCGCGCTGCGCCAGCAGCAGAATGAAGCCAGCGATGTCGCGTCCCAGGTCATCGTCGGCGGCATCGTGCTGCTGTTTGCCCTCGCGTTGCTCTTCTTCTTCGTGCTGTCCGGCGCCGTTGCCAAACCCATCCGCCTGATGACGGCCGCCATGCACAAGCTCGCCGACGGCGATACCGAATTCACCATCCCCGGTGCCGATCGCGGCGACGAGATTGGCGATATGGCGGGCGCCGTCATCGTCTTTCGCGACAACAAGCTGACGGCTGATCGCCTCTCCGCCGAAGCCGAAGCCAGCCGCCAGCAGCGCGAGGCCCGTGCCCGCAAGGTCGAGAGCCTGACGCAGGAGTTCGATGGCAAGGTCCAGTCGATGCTGGCCGAGGTCAACAAGGCCGGCGGTTCGCTGGAAGGGATTGCCGACCTGCTCGCCCATCAGGCGACCGAAACCAACAACCAGGCCTCGCAGGCCAACCGTGCCGCAGAACAGGCCTCCGCCAATGTGCAGATGGTGGCAGCCGCCGCCCGCGAGCTGACAGCCTCCATCGAGGAGATCTCGCGTCAGGTCCAGGCCCAGTCGACGGTCGCTTCTACCGCCGTCTCCGAGGCGCGGCAGAGCGAAGAGCAGGTGCATGCCCTCGTCCAGTCCGCCCAGCAGATCGGCGAAGTGATCGAGCTCATCACCTCGATCGCCGAGCAAACCAACCTGCTGGCCCTCAACGCCACGATTGAAGCCGCGCGCGCTGGCGAGGCCGGCAAGGGCTTTGCGGTGGTGGCGCAGGAAGTGAAGTCCCTCGCCAGCCAGACCGGCCGCGCCACCGAAAGCATCGCCGCCCAGGTCCGCTCCATCCAGGAAAAGACCCAGACGACGGTGGGCGCCATCACCCGCATCGGCCAGAGCATCGGCCAGATGAACGAGATCGCCGGCGCCGTGGCTGCCGCGGTGGAAGAGCAGAGCGCCGCCACCAACGAAATCGGCCGCAATGTCGAGCAGGCTGCCGTTGGCACCCAGGGCGTCTCGGACAATATCGCCGCCCTGTCCAAGGTGGCGGATGTTTCCCGGCGCTCGTCGGACGATGTGCAGCATGCAACCGCCGATCTCAGCAACGAGGCAGCCAGCCTCGGCAGCCTCATCAAGCGCTTCCTCGAAGATATGCGCGCCGCCTGACACATAACCATATAGAACAACCGGGTCCGGCCTTATGGCCGGACCTACTTTTTTCGGGGCGCCATACCTTCCGGCACTGCCGGCCGGGGCATAATCAGAAATAAATTCATTTCCGACGTCAGGAGAAGGCGCCCTCCCCGCTCTTAGTTACCAGCGCATAAAAATGATAATGCGCCGCATTTGCATATCTATCGAGTGGGGAACGGTATGTATCGGTTGAAAGTTGGGAAAGCGGCACGGTCCGGCTTGATGGCGCTGGCACTGACAGGGGCGTCGTTGACAGCGCTGACCACGGCCCTGGCAACACCGCCCGCCGAAGCGCAGACAGCCCCCAGACTGTCTATCCCGCAGGGGTCGCTTGAAGAGGCACTGCTGGCGCTTGGCCGTCAGGCCAATCTCCACATCCTCTATCCCAGCAACCTGACCGAAGGCAAACAGGTCGCTGCCCTTTCCGGCACCATGAGCGTGAAGACCGCCCTCGATCACCTGCTGGCCGGAAGCGGGCTTGCCTACAGTATTGCCCCGGATGGATCGGTCACCATTTTCGCCCGGCCTGACAATGCCGCAGCCACCCTCGAGCCGGTGGTCGTGACCGCCTCCCGGACGACAGACCAGGACCAGGGATTCGTCCCGTCCGGCACGAGCACAGGCATGAAAAACGATGCCAGCCTGCTGGAAATACCGCAATCGGTCAGCGTCGTTACCCAGGAAGAGCTCAAGCAGCGCGGAGTGACGAACTTCAACGACGCCGTTTCCTATTCACCGGGGATCCGCGCCGTTGATTATCCGGGCGGCCAGGGCATGCCGCGCCTTTACATGCGTGGTTTCCGCAGCCAGAGCCAGCGCGCCTATTATCGCGACGGCCTGCGCAACGGCTTCAATCCTTACGACAGCGACATCGAACCTTACGCCCTCGAAGAATTCAACATCCTCAAGGGTCCATCCTCGACGCTTTATGGCGATGCTATGCCGGGCGGGCTGGTGGATACCCGCACCAAACGCCCGACGGCAGAGCCCCTGCACGAGGTGCAGTTGCAATACGGCTCCTATAATCGCAAGCAGGTCGGCTTCGACCTCGCCGGTCCGGCGAACGAAGACGACACCGTGCTCTATCGTTTCACCGGCCTCTATCGCAACAGCGACACCCAGATCAACTATTCACCCGACGATTCCATCTATCTCGCACCGTCCGTCACCTTCAAGCCCGACGACGACACCAGCCTGACCATCCTGACCAGCTATTCCAAGGTTACCAAAGGCGGTTCGGAGCAGAGCCTGCCGATTGCCAACTCGCTCTATTCCTCCGGCACGAAAATTCCAGACGACTTCTTTATCGGCGCCCCGGGAGTAAGCGAGTGGGAGGCTGAAAGCGCCTCCTTCGGTTACGAGTTCAAGCAGGCCTTCGCCCGGAACTGGGAGTTCCAGCAGAACCTGCGCTACACCTACACCGACCTTGATTACACATCCGCCTTCGACGCCAACAACGCGGCCGTCAATGCCGACGACACCATTTCGGTCATGCTGCAGAAGCGCCCGCGTGTGTCGAACTCGGTCATGCTCGACAACAATGTCACCACCGATTTCAAGACCGGGCCCATCGATCATGATGTGCTGGCGGGGCTGAATTACGGCTACTACCGGATACAGGAAACCCGCGCGAACAGCAGCATCAACAATATCAGCATCATCAACCCTGATTATGACGTCAGCTATACCTTCGCCGGCCCCCAATCCAACGATCTCGACACCATCAACCAGATCGGCCTCTACGGGCAGGACCAGCTTGGCTTTGACAGCTGGCTGCTGACGCTCGGCGGACGGTATGACTGGGTGGAAACCAAGACCAACGACTATTATTCCAAGACCATCTATGCCGGCCTCGTCGACGGCAAGCACGTAACCCAGCGCGATGGCGAGTTCTCGGGCCGTATCGGCCTCTCCTATCTTTTTGACAACGGCATCACGCCCTATGTCAGCTACGGCACATCTTTTGAGCCCGCAGTGGGCACTACAGCGGGCGGCACCCAGTTCGAACCCACAACCGGCCAGCAATATGAGGTCGGCCTGAAATACGAGCCGGCTGGTTGGAACGGATTCTTCTCGGCAGCCCTGTTCGACCTGACGCAGCAAAACGTCACCACCTCAGACCCCGACAACCCCGGTTATTCGATCCAGACCGGCGAAATCCAGTCGCAGGGGCTTGAGCTGGAGGCCAAGACCCAGCTGTGGGACGGCTGGAACCTGGCCGCCAGCTACACCTATACCGATGCCCGCGTCACCAAGGACAACGCAAACACCAGCGGGTACAGCAAGGTCGGCACGCAGGCAGACTCTGTGCCCTATCACATGGCCTCGGCCTGGCTGAATTACGACTTCGAGGGTGACCTGCGCGGCTTCAGCGCCGGATCAGGTGTCCGTTATGTCGGCAGTTCCTATACCGTCATGAGCAGCACCACCGGCGAACAAACGGAAATCCCGGGCTATACCCTGCTGGATGCCTCGGTCTCCTATGATCTTGGCGAGCTCGGGCCACAGTTCACCGGCACCTCGGTCCAGCTCAGCGGCACCAACCTGCTCGACAAGGAATATTATACACCGGGCTTCTATTCGAACTCGGTCTTTGCCGGCAAGCGCCGCACGGTCCTGGCAACCTTGACCTATCGCTGGTAATGGCGATGCCTTCCGCCTCTCTTGTTTCCGCCCCGGTCACGCGGCGCGGATTTGCTACCGGTATTGCCAGCCTCGCGCTGGCAATACCCGCTTTCGCTTCTGCCCAAGGGCTAAGCAACCGCCCAAGGATCGCCACTCTGGACTGGGGCAGCGCCGCCAACATCCTGGCACTCGGCATCCACCCCCTCGCCGCTCCCGAAATCGAGCGTTACAGGCGGCTTATGGTCGAGCCAGACATTCCGGCCGATGTGCGCGAACTCGGCCTGCGCTCCGAACCGAACCTGGAACTGATCGACGCGCTTGGACCGGACTTCATCATCATGAATCCGCAGCTTGCCGCGCTGGCGCCGCGTCTGGCCCCAATCGGCAAGGTCATCCTGTTCGAGCCGCACCTGCTGGCCGCCGGCCTGCTGCACCCGGATCACCTGACCCATGGAGCGGAGCAGCTTGAAAAGATGGCGCAGGCCATCGGCGCGGATCAGGCCGCCCTTGCCTATGTCGACCGCGTAAACGCCGACATCGCTGCGGGGACGGAAAAGCTCGCCCGGTATGACGGGCGGCCGCTCTTCATCATCAGCCTTGTCGATGCCAACCGCGCTCTTGTTTTCGGCACCAACAGCCTGTTCCAGAACGTACTGGACCGATGGAACATCCGGAATGGCTGGAGCGGCGAAACATCCATCTTCGGCCATGCCACCATCACGCTCGATCGCCTGATGGGTGCGCCGGATGCCCGGATCGTCAATATCGGTGCCCCGGCGCGAATGGCCTATGCGCTGAAAGCCCGCATTCCAGTGCTGACCAGTCTGGCGCCCATCCGCCAGGGACGCATCCGGCTCCTGCCAGACATCCTTTTTTATGGTGGCCTTCCCTGCGCCGCGCGGTTCGCCCGGCTGGCCGCCGAGGCTCTGGCCGCCCCGGACCTGCTCCCATGATAACTGATCTGAAACTGCCCGCCGCCCTCGTCCTGCTCGCAGTCCTCAGTCTGCTTGGCGCGACGCTTTTTGCCCTCAATGCCGCCGCGCTTGTTCCGGTCGGCGGATGGATAGACGCCGCGCTGGCGGCTCCGCCCGATGCAACACGTGCATTGATGTTCCGCTTCTCGTTCCTGCCCCGGGTCGCCATGGCCCTTCTGGTCGGCGCCGCGCTTGCCCTTGCCGGCGCCATTCTGCAACGGGCGCTGCGCAACCAGCTTGCCGAACCGGCAACCCTCGGCATCTCTGCCGGCGCCCACCTGGCGCTCGCCATCGCCACCGTCTGGTTTCCCGGCGCATTGGTTCTGGGGCGTGAAGGCGTGGCGCTGATCGGAGCGGGGCTCGCCCTTGCGGCCGTCATGGCACTCAGCTGGCGGCGGGCGCTCTCGCCGGTAACCGTTATCCTTTCAGGATTGCTGGTCAGTCTTTATTGCGGGGCCTTTGCCGCGATCATCACCCTCTTCAATCATGATCTGCTGATCGGGTTGTTTTTCTGGGGGGCCGGAAATCTGGGCCAGCAGGACTGGGCACAGGTAAATTTCCTTGCGCCCCGGCTACTGGTCGTAGCGCTGGCCTCCGGCCTCATCATCCGCCCGCTCACCCTTCTGGGACTTGAGGATGAAGGTGCGCGCAGCCTCGGTCTTTCCGTCGCCGGAGCCCGGATAGCCGCGCTGGTGATCGCCGTTGTCGCCATCGGCTTCACGACGGCCGCGGCCGGCGTGTTCGGCTTTGTCGGGCTCGCCGGACCGGCTCTGGTCCGCTCGCTCGGCGTGCGGCGAACGGGCCTTTACCTCCTGCTTTCCACACTGGTTGGCGCATTTTTGCTGCTGACGACAGACCAGCTGATCCAGCTGCTGCCGACGACCTATCGCCTGTTTCCGACAGGAGCGGCAACGGCACTGCTGGGAGCGCCGCTTCTGCTCTATCTTTTGCCACGCCTTCGCGCCTCCTGCGCTCCGCCGACGGCCACCAGCCTGCCTTCAGCGCGCAGGGCGCGTCCTGGTATCGTGCTCGCCGTGGCAACCCTGATCCTTGCCGCCATCTTCATTGCAACGCTGGTGGTCGGGCATGACGGCACCCACTGGGCTGCCTCATCAGTCAACCAGATGCAGGGCGCGATCGACTGGCGACTGCCGCGGTCCCTCGCAGCCCTTTGCGCCGGTGCCATTCTGGCGATGGCCGGCTGCATCCTGCAACGCGGCACGGGCAACCCGATGGCAAGCCCGGAGATTCTTGGCATTTCTTCAGGCGCGATGCTCGGGGTTATCGTGCTGATGTTTTCGACCGCCACCGCCAGCCGCAGCATGCAGATTGCTGCTGGCGGCGCCGGCGCTTTGGCCGTGCTTCTGTTCATGATCGCCCTTTCAAGGCGGTCCGGATTTTCCGGTGACCGGCTGCTTCTGACCGGCGTGGCGCTCAGCTCTGCCACCGGGCTGATCATGGCCGTCCTGATGACAGCACAGGACCCGCGCCTCGGGCAGTTGCTGTCATGGGTCGCCGGCTCGACCTATCACGCCACCATGGCCGAAGCCGGATTTACGGCAACGGTTTGCCTGCTTGCCCTGGCAGGCAGCCCGCTGATCTTCCGCTGGCTTGACCTGATGCCGCTGGGGCAGGTCACGATCTTCAGTCTTGGTGTTCCGGTTGCGATGATGCGCTATCTGCTCTTCGCCCTGACAGCCATCCTGACGGCAACGGCCACCATCGTTATCGGCCCGCTCAGTTTTGTCGGGCTTATGGGGCCGCATATTGCCCGCATGCTCGGCTTCCACCGGGCCCGCGAACAGCTTCTGGCCGCCGCGCTGTGCGGCGGCGCAATCCTGCTGATCGCTGACTGGCTGGGCCGCAATCTAATCTTTCCGTTCCAGATCCCCGCAGGGCTCGCCACCACAGTCCTGGGCGGGCCTTTCATGCTGTGGCTGATAGCCCGGCGGCGTTCCTGACCGCCCTCCTGTCGCAGTGTTTCTCCCGACCCTTCTTATTCAGGATTTTCTGCGATGAGTGATGCGCTGTTTTCCCTGTCTGGCACCGGTTTTCGCCTGGGCGAACAGGAGCTGCTGTCAGGGATCAATCTCACCTTCCCGGCGGGCCGGATAACGGCGCTTGTCGGCCATAACGGATCAGGCAAATCGACGCTGCTCAAACTGCTGGCCCGCCAGCAGCTGCCGACGAGCGGCACGATTACCTTTGCCGGCCGGCCCCTGCCCGAGTGGCGGCCACGCGACTTTGCCCGCAAGGTCGCCTATCTGCCGCAAACGCCGTCCATCGCCAGCGACACGCTGGTGGAAGAACTTGTCGCCTTCGGCCGTTATCCCTGGCACGGCGCACTCGGCCGCTTCGGCAAGGCAGACCGCGACAGAGTTGAGGAGGCTATTACCCTCACCGGCATTGGCGCCTTGCGCAAACGGCCGGTCGAAACGCTGTCCGGCGGAGAGCGCCAGCGTGTCTGGCTGGCTATGCTTGTAGCTCAGGGGTCGGAATGCCTGCTGCTTGACGAGCCCACCTCCGCCCTCGACATTGCCCATCAGATCGAGGTTATGGGGCTCATCCGCGAGCTTTGCGACAAGCGCGATACCGGCGTGATCATCGTTCTGCACGACATCAACATGGCGGCCCGTTTTTGCGACAGGATCGTCGCCCTGAAGCAGGGAGGCCTGATCGATCAGGGTGACGCCGCAACCATCATGACATCCGGGCGGATGAAATCGATCTATGGGGTCGACATGGAGATCATCTCCCACCCCAAAACCGGACTACCGACTGCGCTAGCCTGAGAAGCCCCTGACTTCTCCGGTTCTCCCGCCGGTTCTCAAGGAAGGTCGGCGAGGCCCGTTTACTGCCTTCTCTGCTCCACCCAGTCCGGCCGATGCGACCGTCATTCTATTTGCAAATGATTATTAATATCGATACCTGTACTCCCCTGACGAATGATCCGAAGAGTAGCCACCGGATTTCTCATGGCTTTTGGGCAGGCACGGCAATGAGCTTTCTTCTGTTCGAAGAATTGCACCGCAAGGAAGAAGGACGGCTTCGGCGTTTCTTCATGCGCAGGCTGCGCAACCATGACGACGCGCTCGACGCCACGCAGGAAACCTTTACCCGCCTGATCGGCATCGCCCCCAGAACCGAAATCGAAAACCCACAGGCCTATCTTTTCCAGATCGCCAAGACCGTTGCAGCGCGCAACATCGCCCGCCTGCGGGCAGATCGGCACGTCTTTGTCGCTGCCGCCGATATCGAAAACATTGCCGAGGACAGCCCCACTCCGGACCGCATCGTCACCGCCCGCCAGCATCTGGCAATCATGGTGCACGCCATCGAGCGCCTGCCTGCCCGCTGCCAGGAAGTCTTCATCCTCAGTCGGTTGCACCACATGGCCAATGGCGACATAGCGGCACAGCTCGGGATCAGCCGCAACATGGTGGAAAAGCACATCATGCGGGCGCTTGTCACCTGCCGGGATGTTCGCGTCGCACTGATGACGGCCGAAGGCGGCGCGCCATAATGACAGCCGCGACCCTCAAGCCGGATATGCCCCGCAAACTGGCCGAAGAAGCAGCTCTCTGGGCCGCGCGCCTGCAATCCGGCGATGCGAGCGAAGAGGATATCGCTGCTTTTGAAGACTGGCTGGCACAGGACCCGCGGCACACCGCCGCCTATGCCGAGTTTCAGGATCTCTGGGCCGATCTGGAACAGCTCCCCCTGCAGCCGGGACGCCTGCAAAAGATCCGCCGGGCCCGGACGGTTCGGCGTGCCGGCTTTGTAACAAGCCTCGCCGTCCTTCTGCTGTTCGCCGGCCTTTATCGCGCCGGGCTCTATGATCGCTATCGGGCCGATTATTATACCGGCGTCGGCGTTGTCGATCATGTCACGCTGGAGGACGGGACGATCGTATCGCTCAACAGCGATACGGCAATCCGGGTGCACTACACTCCCGAACGCCGCGAGATTGAGCTGCTGCGCGGCGAAGCTTTCTTTGAGGTCAGCCACAATGCTGCGCGCCCCTTCATCGTTGAGGATAACGATCTGAGAGCGCGCGCCGTCGGCACCCGATACAGCGTCCGCGCAGGGTCCGGCAACACCACGGCCAATGTCAGGGTCGAGGAAGGGCTGGTAGAAGTGCAGCATGGCGACGATCACGCCTTGCTGCATGCCGGGCAGTCGGCCTCCCTGGAGGGTAATGGCACCCTCGCGGTCGAGACAACCGATGTGGTCAACCAGACGGCATGGCGTACCGGCAAACTGGTCTTCTCCAGGCGCCCGCTACGCTCCGTCCTGGCGTCGCTGGAAAAATACCGTCTTGGGCGAATTGTCCTTACGGATGACCAGACCGGCGATCAGCTTGTCAGCGGTATCTTCGATCTCGCCGATACAGATCAGGCCCTGCGTGCCCTTGCGGCGCGCCTGCCGATCCGCGTGACCTATGCCACCGACCTGCTGGTCATCATCCAGAAAAGATAACCCCGCCCCGGACGGACCTGGCCTGGAGGCCAGGTTTTTTCGCCCGCCCCTCTCCAAAGGGAGTACTTTTCCTTGCGGACTCTCCCACCGCCGCAATAACATTTTTGTCATAAGCAGCCGCTTCCCGGCGGCCGGCCTGGTAACGGAGAGCCACCCGGCATGCAGCCCCTGCTCGATGCCTGTGTTTCGCTCTGGCCCGCCAATCTTGGCGGATCGGCCGTTGCTGCGCGGTTTCCGCTGCCGCTGGCGCTGGTCGGACCGGATGGCGAGGCGATGGCCGTCAATGCCGAATTCTGCCGGCTGATCCCCGGCGCCCTGCAAATGATGGATGTACTGGGTCTGGGCGAACTCTTCACCGCGCCGCTTGCCGCCTCCTTGCTGGCCAATGGGCGCATCTACGGACAGCCTGCCGGCGCCTGCCATGAGGGCTATGCCTACTGGAGCCTGCTGGAGATCGGCAGCGGCAATTTCCTGCTCGCCGGCCACCCGCTCGCAGACCCCGATACCCGCACAGCCGAAGCGCTGGATCAGCTCACCGCCAGCCTTGACCCGGCCGGCACACCGGAGCCGCGCGTGCTGGTGGTGGAGGACAATCACCTGACGCAGGTGATGATGCGCGCGGTGCTGACCCGCAAGGCCGGCGTAAGGCTGGATGTGGTGGGCGACCGCGATGCAGCGGTCACCGCCTGCCGCATGGCTTCCTACGCCCTGATCTTCATGGATTTGCACCTGCATGGTGCCGATGGCTGCCGGATAACGGACGAGATTCTCTCCGCCCAGCCGCATGACCCGCCCGCCATCATCGGCCTCAGTGGTGATGCTTCTCCCGAGGCGCGCGGGCGTGCCCTCGCCGCCGGCATGAGCGACTATCTGGTAAAGCCGGTGGAGCCGCTGGACCTTTTGGAGATCACCCGGCGCTTCCTGAAACGCGGCCAATTGCAGCCCAACTGAAACGCTTCGGGATGGCCGGACCTAGCAGAAGGCCGCGCCCTGCGCTTCCTTCAGCGCCCGCACCATGCCGCGTGCCGCCGCCGCAACCTCCTCAATCCGCTTTGTCGGCGTAAAGAGCGCGCTGCCTACACCAAAGCCGTGAAACCCGGCCTCGAGCAGGGCCGGCAAGGTTTTTTCGGCTACGCCGCCCACGGCAATCAGCCGCTGGCCCTTGGGCAGCACCACGCGCAATGCCTTGAAGCCGGCAAGGCCGATGACTTCCATCGGGAAGAGTTTGAGAGCCTGGGCCCCGGCATTGATGGCGGCGTAGGCCTCACTGGCCGTCTGCACGCCGGGCATTGAAAACAGTCCGGCATCACGGCTGGCGCGGATGACGGCGGCGTCGGTGTGCGGGGAGATGGCAAGGGCGGCGCCGGTACGCGCCAGCTCAGCCACCTGATCCGTACTGGTAACTGTACCGGCCCCGATCATAGCCCGCCCGGCGCAATGCTGCGTCAGCGCGGCAATGCTGGTGAAAGGATCAGGCGAGTTCAGCGGCACCTCGATAAAGGTAAAACCCGCCTCCATCAGGCAGTCCGCCACGGCAAGGGCATTCTGCGGCTCCAGCCCGCGCAGAATGGCAATCAGCGGGCAGGCCGCCAGCGCCGCATCGAACTCCTCAAGCCTCGTCATGCCGCAGTCTCCGGAAGTGCACTCAAGCGGCGAAAGCCTTCCACAGCGGCATGGCCGCTGCCAAGCACAGCTTCCTGCCCGCTCGCTTCCAGCGCCAGCCTGTATTTGCCGCACAGGCTCTCTTCCCCCACCAGATAGAGCGCACCGCTGATCGGTCCCAGAGTGAGGCCTTCACGAATTTCATGGCCGATCAGCATGCCGGAGAGCCGGTCGGCGATTTCCGCGGGTGGGAAATTGCCCAGCAGAGCGCCGCTGCGGGTGGTAAACGCATCATTGAGCAGCCCGGCGGAGCGGCTGTCCTGCGCCTGGGCTACGCCTGCCAGAAAGGCTGCTTCATCAAAAGGCGCCGCCCCCTCAGGGATCAGGCGGCCGACGATGGAATGAGCTTTCAGCAGGGCATAGACCTCCCCGGTCAGGAAGGTGCGAAAACCGGTGATGGCGCCCTTTTCCACCTGCACCCATTTGCTGTGGGTGCCCGGCAGCACAACGGTTGCCGATTGCTGCGGCCCCACGGTGCCGAACACCTGGATTTCCTCGCCGCGCATCACATCCGGCAGCGGCGCCCGTGCGCAGACACCGGGGAGGAAATAAAGCTTTTCGCCGCGGCTTCCGCCGCGCCTTACCGCCTGCGCCGCCAGATCGGCCAGCCTTGCCGGCGCTTCGGCATAGGGTGTCTCCACCCAGCCATTGCGGCTGGTAATCATGCCGGAGAGATAGAGCTGCCGGCCGGCGCTGATCCAGTTGCCGATCTCGCGGTAAAGCGCCGCCTCAAAAGCCCCGTCCTTGACGCTCAGAATGCCGGCGGCAGCCTGATGCGTCTCGGTCAGGGCGCCGCCGGCATCAAACCGGTAGGCCCTGAAATTGCTCGACCCCCAGTCAACGACGATGGGGCCTTCGGCCCCGACACCAGCACTCATGCTTCACTCCCCAGAAGGGCCTGCATTTCCGCAAGCAGGCCGGCTTCCCTGTTCTGGATATCCACTAGCAGCCGCGTCATTTCCGCAAGGCCGAAAGCAGTGGGCTTCATGCCCGAGGCGTGGTCATGCACCACCTCCAGCCCCAGCCGGGCCGCCATGACCCGCTTGCCGTAACAGAGGAGCCCTGGCAGCGAGCGAGTCATGAAAACGACGAGCGGCAGCACCTCCTTGTGGATGCGCCCGGCAAGCTGCTCCGCATCCGGATTGCCGGAGGTCAGGCCGCGATGCATCGCCACCTGCAGGGCAAGGCAGTCCGGTGCCGGGATGAGGCCGGCCCCGCCTGCCCGCAGGAAAGAAAGATATTCAAGCCCCCCGTGCCCGCCGAAGGCATCCACCCGGCCCGCCAGCGCCGCCAGCGCCCCGGCGATCTCGACCGACCAGCCTTCGGCCTTCAGAAGCCGGATATTCTCATGGGCGCGCACCAGCTCCACCAGCCCTTGCGGCGAGAGAAAACTGGCGAGATTGACCGGATTGTTCTGGATCGCCACCGGCAACGGCACCGCGTCGGCAATAGCACCGAAATGGCGGAAAAGTTCTGCTTCCTCGCGCCGGGGGCCGGGCGGCGGCTGCAGGATCACCCAGTCCGCCCCGGCACGCTCCGCCATGCGCGCAAACTCGATCTGCGCCGGCACATCCTCTTCCGCCACCGTTACCGCATAAGGTACGCGGCCCGCGATCAGGGTGCCGACCAGCTCGACAAATTCCTGCCGTCCGGCCGTCGTCATCCGGTGCACTTCGCTGACGAGGCCCAGCACGGCCGCACCCTGCGCCCCGGCGGCAAGGCAATGTTCCACCTCGGCCTTCATCGCCGTGTGATCAAGCCGCCCGTCCGCATCGAAGAAGGCATAGAGAACCGGATAAACCCCCTGAAAGCGCCGCTCCATCCCGCCGGCCCGCCTTATGCCTTGAGGAGGTAGTTGAAGACTTCCTCACGCGGCTCGACGCCAAGCCCGGGCCCCGTCGGCACCTGATAGAAGCCGGCAGCGCAGCCCATATCGCCGGTCACATACCGCAGGTTTCCGTCAAAAATGGAATGCTGGTATTCGTGATAGGGCACCCGCTTCAAGGCGGCGGACGCCTGCAGGCTGGCCGCCATGAAGATGCCGATGCCGATGGAGGCATGCGGAATGGTGTCGACATGGAAAGCATGGGCCATGCGCCCGATATGCAGGAACTCGGTAATGCCGGTATGGCCCATTTCCGGCTGGATGATGCTCATGCAGCGCGCCTCGAAGCGCGGGCGATATTCAAAGCTGGTGCGCCACTCCTCGCCCAGCGCAAGGGGCGAGCCGATGGCGCGCGCCACCAGCTTCTGCCCTTCCATATCCTCCGGCTCGCAAGGCGCTTCGGCGAAATAGAGATTGTAGGCTTCCAGCCGCTTGATGAGGCGGATGGCTTCGCCGGAAGTAAATTTCCAGTGCAGGTCGACCATCAGGTCGACATCCGGCCCGACCGCCTCGCGTAGTGCCGCCATTTCGCGCTCGATCCCGTCGGAGACGGCGGCGGCAAATTTCACGCCGCGATAGCCCTTGGCAACCCAGCTGGCAGCAAGGTCGCAGCGCTCCTGGAGCGTCGCTTTCGGCAGGCCGGAAACATAGGCCGGCAGCTGCGTATGGCGCTGGCCGCCCAGAAGGCTCGCGACCGGTTTGCCGGTGATCTTGCCGAAGAGATCCCACACGGCAATGTCCACGCCGGCCAGCGCATCGACATAATAACCGCCGAAGAAACCGCGCACGCGCATCAGGTCATAAAGGTCTTCATGCAGCACCACCGGCGCGCAGGGGTCTCGCCCGATCATCACCGGGCCCAGCACCTCGTCGATGATGGCCTTGACCGCCTGCGGCGCGACGATGCCATAGGTCTCGCCCCAGCCGACCTTGCCGCTTTCCGCCGTCACCTTGATCAGCACCGACATGTCGGAGGTCGGATAGATCGAGCGGTTACCGCTGCGGATCACATAACCTTTTTCATTGATGTTCTCCCCCTCCCGCAGCGGCCCGAGATAGGGAACCTCGCGCGGCAGGGAGATGATGAAACATTCAACCCGGGTAATGGCATCAAGCGGCAACATGATCGGCCTGCGGCAAGGTGACGGGATGGAGGGTGAAAAGATCGGCAGCTTCCGCCATCAGGGCGGCCAGCTCCTGCCGGTCATGAGCATCGAGGCGCGGTCCGGCGGCGCGGGCTTCGGTCGAGGCCAGCAGCCCCCTTGCGCCCAGCACCGCCTTGGTCAGGCGCACACGAAACACGGCCTGGAACAGCAGGAGGGGCAGGGAGCGGGAATAGAGCCGCCGCGCCTCCTTGATGTCTGCGGCGCGAAACGCCCGGACGAGGCGGACATGAAGGTCCGTCATTTCGCTCGCCGGCATGGTGCCGGCGGCCCCTCGCGCCAGCTCATCCATCACATACCGCGCCCCGGCGCCGCCGAAGACGCCGTCAAGCCGGTCCCCGACCGAAGCGGAAATGGCGCTGACATTGTGCCCGCAAGGCAGTGTCTCTTCCTTCACGTAGCGGATTTGCGGCACCGCCTTCACAATCTCGCTCACCAGTTCGGGCTTGAGGCCGGCGCCCATCGGCTGCGGGGCGTTCTGCAGCATGATGGCAAGGGAAGTGCCGGCAGCGACCGCGCGGTAGAACTCGATATGGGCTGCAACATCACTGCCCCGGCCCGCCGGCGCCATGATCATCGCGGCCCGGGCGCCCACCAGCCGCCCCTCTTCCGCCCGTGCGGCGGCGGCGGCAGGGTCGGCATCGCTGGCACCGACAATAAAGGGCAGCCGCCCGCCAAGGGCGGTGCCCAGCGCCTGTACTAGCGTCAGTCGCTCTTCAGGAGAGAGGGTTTCCACCTCGCTTGCCATGCCGGGATAGACGAGCCCGTCGGCCCCGGCCTCGACCACAAAATCAACCAGCCGGCCAAGAGCTGCCGGATCGATGGCGCCCTCGGCAGAAAAAGGCGTGGGCAGGACGGGAAAGACCCCGCTGAGCTTGGTCATTTGACGGATCCGGCGGTAACGCCCTGGATGAACCAGCGCTGGAGAAAGGCAAAGGCCAGCACGATGGGCGCGGAAGCGACGATGGACGCCGCCATGGCCCCGCCCCAGTCGGAATTGACCTCGTTGAGGTAGCTGAGCAGCATGCCCGGCCCGAGCGTGCGCTTTTCCTCCGACACGATAAGGGTCATGGCATAGAGCAGATCGTTCCACGACCACATGAAGCCGTAGAGAAACACCGTGACCACCGCCGGGATCGAGACCGGCATGACGATGGTGTGGAAGATGCGCAGCTCGCTGGCGCCATCAGCCCGCGCCGCCTCGATGATCTCCGAAGGCACCTGGCTGAAGTAGCTGTAGAGCATGTAGGTGGAGACCGGCAGCGCGAAGACGATATAGGAAAGGATGAGGCCGAGGCGCGTGTCGATAAGGCCGAGATCGGTGATGATCGGATAGATGCTGATCAGCAAAAGCCCGAACGGGAAGACCTGCGCCGACAAAAGCAGGATCATCACCCCCCGCCGCCCGGCATAGCGGAACTTGGCGAAGGAATAACCGGCATAAAGCGCCAGCAGCGTGTTGAGCGCGGCCGCCGAACAGGAGACGATCAGGCTGTTGCGCAGGTTGCGCAGCAGGTGCCCCTGCTCGAAGGCATTGGTGAAATGCCCGAGCGAGAGTTTGTGGGGATAAAGCGTCGGGATGATCTGGTAGAGCTCGGCATTGCCCTTGAAGGCGGAAATGACCAGCCAGTAGATCGGAAAGAAGAGAAAGAGCGCGATCAGGCCCATCATCAGGGCAAAGACGGCGCGGGCAAGCGGCGTTGAAAGGTCGAACATTCTCTTCTCATGCCCCCTTCAGCAGGTGGCGCAGATAGAACCAGGCAGCCGGCAGGATGGTCGCGACCCATAGAAGGCCGACAGCAGACGCCATGCCGATATCCCACTGGTCGAAGGCGCGGCGGTAAACCTCTATGGAAAGCACGGAGGTCGCCCGTACCGGTCCGCCCCCGGTGAGCGCAAAGATGGTGTCGAAATGCTGCAGGTTGCCGATGACGCCGAGCACGATCACCACCAGCATCACCGGCTTCAGGTGCGGCAGGATATGGTCGCGCAGCAGGGCAAGGTTATGCGCCCCGTCCACCCGCGCCGCCTCCAGCTGCTCCTTGTCGAGGCTTTGCAACCCGGCCAGGAAGAAGGACATGAAAAGCGGCACCGAGAACCACACTTTGGTGATGACGATGGCGGTCATCGCCCCGCCGCTGGTGGAAAGCCAGGCCGTCGGATAGTCGATGACGCCAAGACTGGTGAGCAGCGCGTTAAGCACGCCAAAGCGGCTGTTAAAAATCCAGCCCCAGACAAAGGCCGTCACCGTGCTGGGCAGCACCCAGGGGATCAGAGACATGGCGCGCAGCGCCGCCCGCCCCCGGAAAGGCTGGTTGAGGATGAGCGCCCAGCTGAGGCCCAGCAGCACCGACCCTGCCGTTGCCAGCACGACATAGATCGCCGTGGTGACGAAGGAGCCGAGAATTTCCGGTGAGGTCAGGATGGCGTGGAAGTTGCCGAGCCCGATGAATTCCGGCACCGGCGTCTGCAGATCATACCGGGTGAAGGCAAGCCCCAGTGCCCGCAGGAACGGCACGAGGATGACCGCGACAAAGGCAATGAGCGCCGGGGCCAGAAACAGCCAGCCAACCCGCCGCTCCCGTGCCTTGAGCCCGCCCCGTTCGGCATGGGGGGAGACCCGCAGCGCAGCTGCGGGCCCCTTTCCTGAATCTTGAACTGCAAACGCCATTATCCGGTCTCACCCGCCCTTGGCCATGGAAGCTTCAAGCCGCTCGGCCATGGAGCCGATCGCCGCATCCGGCTTCTTCTGTCCCAGGAGCGAGGCCTGCACTTCTTCGGAGATGATGGTGGAAAGCTCGGGCGCGTTGCCCCACACCCCCACCTCGTTGGTCAGCGGCACGCCGGTGGCGTTCGCCCAGGCCTTGAAGAACGGGTCGTTCTGCACCTTGGGCGAGGCGACGGCCGTCTTTGTGACCGGCAGGGCGGAGAGCGAGGGCGGGAAGCTCAGCTGCACCTCGTCCGACATCAGATATTTGAGCCACTCGATGCCCGCCGCGTCCTTGCCGTCGGTCGCCGCTCCCTTGAAGGCGATGACCAAATGGCCCCACTGGATGGAGTGGGCGGTATCGCCTGCCTTCAGGACCGGGGTTTTCATCGGCAGCACCATGCCGTCAGCCTGGTTGCCACGGCCTGACAGGGTGCGGGCAAAGCTGAGCGCCTGCGGAGCATCGAAATAGAAGCCGCTGGCGCCCTGCGCAAACAGGCGGCGGGAGTCCGGACGATCGAGCTCCGGCGCAATCAGCCGGTCCTTCATGAAGTCCGTCATCAGGCCGAGCGCAGCCTTGGCGGCGTCGCTGTTCACCACCACCTTGCCTTCTTCGGTGATGATGCGGCCGCCATGGGCCCACACCATGATCATGAAGTCGAGCGGGATGGAGTTCGGGTTCTTGGTCGCGGCGGCAAAGGGTACGGAGTTCGGCACCTTGTCGCGGATCGCGACCAGTACCTTGCGGAAGTCGTCGAGCGTTTCCGGCGGCGCGCCGACGCCTGCCTTCTCCAGCACTTCCTTGTTGGCAACCATGCCGATGGAGCCGGTGATAAGCGGCAGTGCAAGCGTCTTGCCGCCTGCCTGCCCCATGGCCAGCACTTTCGGGTCGATGGCCGCTTCCAGCACATCGCGGCCGATGGCATCGTCGAGGTTCACCACTTCCGGCAGCTTGGACATCGCCGGCAGCCAGCGCTCGGAAAGCTGCGCCGTCGTCGGCAGCGTGCGGGAGCGTTCACGCAGCAGAACATTCTTCTGCACATCACCCCAGGCCGAGCCGATGGGCTCGACAGCGATACCGCTTTTGGCCTTGAAGCCATCGAGCAGTGCCTGCACATGCGGCCGGTTCGGGTCCTCGGCGTAAGTAAAGCTCAGGAAACTGACGTCGGTTGCCGCGGCAAGGCCCGGCCGCGCCATCATGGCGGCGGTGGCGCCGCTCGCCATCATGAGATTGAAACTACGGCGTGAGATAGACATGGTGCGCTTCTCCCTTTGAAGGCTCTTGGCTTTTATGAGGCTTCTGGCTTGGGGGCCGCGCGGCCGGCCCGTTTTTGTTATTTGCCGCGGTTTTCGCCTTTTCCGTTGCGGCGTCAGACCACCCCGCCATCGACGATGAAGGTCTGTCCGGCGCAGTGGCGCGATTCAGTGGAGGCCAGCCACAACGCAAGGCGTGCGATGTCGGCGGGCTCCAGATGTTCCTTGAGGCATTGCCGGTCGAGATACCGGTCGAACTTTTCCGGATCGTCGGCCCGGGCGCGGGCAATCTGCTTTTCCGTCCAGATCATGCCCGGCGCGATGGAGTTGACCCGGATACGAAGGCCGCCGAGCTCCCGCGCCAGCGATTTGGTAAGGCCCATGATCGCGGACTTGGCGGTGGTGTAGTGAATGAGCCCGGCAGCGCCGAACATCCACGAGATGGAGCCGAGATTGATGATGGCGCCGCCCCCGGCTTCCGCCATCGGCTTTGCCACCGCCTGGGCGGCAAAGAACTGGTGCTTGAGGTTCACCGCCGCGCGGTCGTCCCAATAGTCGGGCGTCACCTCGTCCCAAGGGCGGCGGCTGTCGTCGCCGGCATTGTTGATGAGGGCACGGAACGGGCCGGTTTTCGCCGCCAGCGTGGCGATGGCCTGCTGGAGGGCGGTGATGTCACGCAGATCAACGGTGGCGCAATCCGCCACCATACCCGTTTCCTTCTCGATCGCCCCTGCCGTTGCCGCCAGCGCCTCGCCATTAAGGTCGATAAGCGCAAGGCGGGCGCCCTGCCCGGCAAAATGCGCGGCAACACTGGCACCGATGCCGGAAGCGGCTCCGGTAATCAGCACCGGCATGCCCTTGAGGTCTGGATAAATCGCGCTCATGCCGCACTCCTGCGGGCATCCGCGCTCACGATCCGCTGCCCGTCGGGAGCAAACAGGTGGGCGTTCGCTGCCTCGAAACCGACGCTGACGGCCGAGCCTATGGCCAGCTCCATCTCGTCCGGGCAGCGCACGATCACCGGGTCGGAGGCGCCGTCAACGCTCACATGCACGAACATGTCGGAGCCCAGATGCTCGACGACCCTCGCCCTGCCGCGCAGGACAAACGCGCCAGGATCGTCCGACAGGCTGAGATGTTCGGCGCGGATGCCGACACTTACCTGCCGCGCGCCCGCCGGCGCCGTGACCGGCAGTACAGTGCCATTTTCAAGCCGCAGGGTTCCCCGCTCATCCGCCTCCGCACGCAGCACATTCATGCGCGGCGAGCCGATGAAGCCGGCAACAAAAAGATTGGCCGGACGGCGATAGAGCTCCAGCGGGCTTCCCACCTGCTCCACCCGGCCGGCATGCATGACGACGATCTTGTCGGCGAGCGTCATCGCCTCGACCTGATCATGCGTCACATAGATCATGGTGGTGCCAAGCCGCTCCTTGAGCGAGGCAATTTCCACCCGCATGTCAACGCGCAGCGCCGCATCGAGATTGGAGAGTGGCTCGTCGAACAGGAAAACCTGCGGTTTGCGCACGATGGCGCGGCCGATGGCAACACGCTGGCGCTGGCCGCCGGAGAGCTGGCGCGGCTTGCGGTCCAGCAGCTTGTCGAGCCGCAGCACGGCGGCCGCGTCGCCCACGCGCTTTTCGATCTCTGCCTTGTCGGTGCCGGCAAGGCGCAGCGAATAACCCATGTTCTGCGCCACGCTCATATGCGGATAGAGCGCGTAGTTCTGGAACACCATGGCGATGCCGCGCTTGGCCGGCGGCACATCGTTGACGATCTCGCCATCAATGACGATCTCGCCCGCCGACACTTCGTCGAGCCCGCAGATCAGGCGCAGCAACGTGGATTTGCCGCAACCCGACGGGCCGACGAACACGGTGAACTCGCCATCGGCGATTTCCAGATCGATACCCTGGAGGATGTCCACGGCGCCGAAGGATTTCTTGACGTTCTTGAGGCTGATGCTGGACATAAAACCGTCTTTCCTCATCCCGCGAACGGCGTTTCGGGCAGGCCCCGCACGCCGGGCTGGAAGGCGAACACGCTGCCGGAGAGCGGCGCGGCAGCAAGCTGCTGGGCCGAAAGCCGGATACGGGCGGTGGTGATGTAGAGGGTGGAGAAATCCGGGCCACCGAAAGCGCAGCTCGTCGGGCGCGGCACCGGCAGATTGATCACCCGGTCTACCTTGCCGTCCGGGTCATAGCGGGTGATGCACCAGCCATCCCAGTGGGCGGACCAGACAAACCCTTCGGCATCGACGGCGAGCCCGTCGGGGATACCCACGCCGTCGGGCAGCTGCACGAAAGTGCGCCGGTTGGCAATCTCCCCACGCTCGCCGTCATGGTCATAGACATAGATGCGGCGCGGGCCGCTGTCGGTGAAATAGAAACGCGTCTCGTCCGGGCTCCAGCCAAGGCCGTTGGAGATATGGAAGCCCCGGTCCATTTCCTGGCACCGCCCGTCCGGATCCAGCCGGTAAAGGCTGCCATGGCCGGGGGTGGTGTCGATGGCCAGCGTGCCGGCCCAGAAGCGTCCACGCCGGTCGCATTTGCCATCATTGAACCGGTTGCCCGGCTTGCCCGCCTCGGGCGCGGCAATCAGCGTGGCGGCGCCGGTTTCCAGATCAACCGCCTTGAGGCCGGATTGCATTGCCGCCAGCACGCCGCCGCGTTTGCGCGGCACCACCGCACTGACCAGTTCCGGCATCGGCCAGGTCTGGAACGAGCCATCCTTCGGATCGGCGGTGATGATGGCGGGGGCCAGAATATCGACGAAAGCGAGCTTGCGCTCGGCCGGTATCCAGCTTGGCCCCTCGCCCAGAAAGGCTGATGTCGGCACAACCGAGACGACGTCCGAACGGTCCGGCCCCAGCGGGCGCGGGTTGATGCTGATCGACATGGCGACTTGACCCGCATTGCCTGAGATGCGCCGCGCGGCTTCCATCACATCACGGCCAAGCGCATGCAGCCGGTCCGGCGTCAGCCGGTAGGACGGGCCGACAATGGCAACCGCCCCGATGGCCCGGGCGCGATGGTCGAGGATGGCTGCCGCCACGGAGCTGACACCGACATGCTGCTCCTCGACCGAGACGGCGTATCCGCGTGCCTTGGTCAGGTCGAGCTGCTGGGCAAGCGAGGCCCGGTCGGTGATGGTGTTGGGGGTAAAGCGCTGCAGGTTGAGCCGGTTGAGCAGCTGCTCGCGCTCCAGAAGATCGAGATGGGCAAGGATGGCCTTGCCGGCGCCGCTGGCATAGCTGAAGGCCCGCGCGCCAACCCCGTTGCCGAGCCTCACGGTCTGCAGCGCCTCGCGCTGGTCGACATAGAGGATCTGCTCTTCATCCAGAATGGCGAGCCGGACCGTTTCGCCGGCAAGCGTGCAAAGCCGCTCCAGTTCCGGTTCGGCCGCGCTGCGCAGGTCAAACTGGTCCCACACCCGGTGGGCCATCTCGAACAGGCGAAAGCCCAGATGATAGCTCTGGTCGCGGTCATCCGTGCGCAGCAGCCCCGCTTCCACCAGCGTGGAGAGCATGCGGTGCGCCGTGCCCTTGGCCAGACCCGCCTTCTCGGCAATCTCGCTAAAGCGCAGCCCCGGTTCGTCAGCGACGATGTCGAGCAGGGAAAGACCCCGCCGGAGCGCCTGTGCGCCGGGGATCTCCCGCATCGCATCCTCGGCCTTGCCGGCCGGGCGATCCGCCCCTTCGGTTGCGGCAGCCAGTTTCAAAATGTCCTCCCGGGACCGTTTTGTTCTGATCAAACCCAATATGTGGAAAGCTATTCCACGTCAAGCGAAGGGCGATCAATCCCGCCTATGGTTTCGCATCGCAGCAACGCAGATTCATAAATTTTGGTAAGAAAACTGCGATTTCTTCCGTCATCAACGGGCGCGAAGAAGTATCCGGATTTGGCGTCGCAACATAGGATTCAATCCCGACTCGCCCAAGAATCCGGAGACTTGACTCTATTTTTGGAACGCGTATCCACTTTTTGGAAATCGCAACCACATCGGCCTTTCCCATCATGACCGACACCGCTTCCTGGCGCGGCAGCCGCATCGCCCGCATCGATCACTGGCTTGTCCGCATGCCGCTGGCAGAAGTCATCCTGTGGGGCTCCGGCAAACGCTCGGGCACCACCCGGCTCGTCGTGCGGCTGGAGACGGAGGACGGCATTATCGGCTGGGGCGAGACCATCTCGCTCATCGACACCGTGCCGGCGGTACTGGAACGCATCGTCATCCCGCTCGCCATCGGGTACGAAATCTCCGACGCCGAGCGGCTGCACCGCAATGTGCTGGGCGCCGGCTATTATCACCACAAGCGCGCCGCGGTGATGGCGATGGCAGCCGTTGAAATGGCGATGTGGGATGCGCTCGGCCACAAGGCCGGCCTGCCGCTCTGGGCGCTCTGGGGCGGCAAGTGGCGCAGTGCCGTCGAGGCCTCCGCCTACATCTTCGTCAGCGACCCGGCACGGGTAACTGACACCGCCCGCCGCTTTCTGGATCAGGGATTCGAGACCTTCAAGATCAAGATCGGCGTCAGCAAGGAAAGCGACATTCCGCTGGTGGAGGCCGTCCGGTCCGTTGTCGGCGGTCGCGATATCCGCGCCGACGTCAACGGCGCCTGGACGCCGGGCACCGCAAGGCGCCAGCTCGCGCGGCTTGCGCCTTACGATCTCGCCTATGTCGAACAGCCGCTGGAGCTGGACGATCTTGCCGGCCATGCCGAACTGCGCCAGTGCCAGCTGGTGCCCATCGCCCTTGATGAAAGCGCCTATACGCTGAGCGACGTCGGCAACATCGTGCGCGCCGGCGCCGCCGATGTCGTTCTGCTCGACCCGCATGAGGCGGGCGGCTGCTGGCAGGTTATCAAGCAGGCTGCGATCTGCGAGGCGGTGGGCATTCCCGTTACGCTGCATTCTGGCGGAGAGCTGGCGCTCTCACAGGCTGCCTATGTCCACCTCGCCGCCTCGATCCCCAACATGGGTCTCGCCATCGATACCGAGAAAACCTATCTCGCCGGCGACATCGCCCCGGATGGCCCCCGCCTTGAGGGCGGCAAATTTCCGGTGCCGCAGCGCCCCGGCCTCGGTGTCACGCCCGACATCGCAGCACTCGAACGCTACCGGGTGGACGGCATCTCCGGCGCCTATCTCGACCCCGGCAAACCCGGCTGGTTCCCTGTGAAACCGGCTTATTGAGAGAGCTCCGAAACAGAAAAGCCCCGAACCAGCGGTTCGGGGCTTCGAATTTTTTTGCGCAGGACCGCGGTCAGTAGACCAGCTCGTCCTCGCCCTTGCCTTCGGAGATGACGATTTCGCCGCGCGCGGCGAGGTCCTTGGCCAGCTGCACCATGTACATCTGGGATTCGTCCACATCCTTGACGCGGATCGGGCCCATGGCGGCCATGTCCTCGCGCAGGATCTTGCCGGCACGTTCGGACATGTTGGTGAAGAAGAGATCCTTGAGATCGTCCGACGCGCCCTTGAGGGCGGTTGCCAGCTTGTCCTTCTCCACCGCGCGCAGCAGCGCCTGCACGCCGGCCGGGTCGAGTTTGCCCAGATCGTCGAAGGTGAACATCAGCGCCTTGATCTTCTCGGCGCTGTCGCGGTTGCGCTCTTCCAGCGCCGCCAGGAACCGGTTCTCGGTATTGCGGTCGAGGAAGTTGAAGATTTCCGCCATCATCTCATGCGCATCGCGGCGCGAGGTCTTGGCAAGGTTGGTCATGAACTCGGTACGCAGCGTGCGCTCGATATCGTCGAGCACTTCCTTCTGCACCGCCTCCATGCGCAGCATGCGCATGACCACTTCCATGGCGAAACTTTCCGGCAGCATCGCCAGCACGCGGGCGGCATGCTCGGCCTTGATCTTGGAGAAGATCACGGCGACGGTCTGCGGATATTCGTTCTTCAGGTAGTTGGCGAGCACGCTCTCATTCACGTTGGAGAGCTTGTCCCACATGGTTCGGCCGGCCGGACCACGGATATCCTCCATGATCTCCTGGACCTTATCCTTGTCCAGGACCTTCATCAGCAGGCGTTCGGTGCTGTCGTAGGAACCGACGAGCGAGCCGGTGGACGACATCTGCTCGGCGAATTCGACGAAGATGCGTTCGATCACCTGCGAGGAGACGGTGCCGAGGCTGGCCATCACCTGCGAGAGTTCCTTGATCTCTTCGTCATCCATATGTTCGAAGAGCTTGGCGGCATATTCCTCGCCAAGAGCGAGCAGCAGCGCCGCGGCCTTGTCCGGGCCGGTCAGGGAGCGGTAATCGTCGCGAATACGTTGAGCCATCGGCCTGGCGGTTCCCGTGGCCGGCAACAACGGCCGGCGCTTTCAAGAACGGCAGTGAAGTTTCACTGCCCGGAAGTTCCCGCAATTCTATCCGATCGACCGAGTCTGTCCAACATGCATCTTCGGTTTCATGCGCAAGTATAGGGTGATTTTGCGCTTATGGCACAACAGTTAGCTCGCAAAGCGCCTCGCCCCGGCCACGCAGGCCGCCACGATGCCCATGGTGACGAACAGCATGAGCCGCACCGGCTCGCCTAAAAGGGCCGCCGCCAGAAGTACGCCGAAGAAGGGCTGCAGCAGCTGCAACTGCCCCACGGCGGCAATCCCGCCCTCGGCAAGGCCGCGATACCAGAAGAAAAAGCCGATGAGCATGCTGAAGAGGCTGACATAGGCGAGCCCCAGCCAGGCGCTGCTGCCGACAGCCGCCAGATCGCCCGGCCAGCGCAGCAGCGCGCCGCCAAGGCTGACGGGCAACGTCAGCACCAGCGCCCAGGAGATGACGCGCCAGCCGCCAAACTTGCGCGAAAGACGCGCGCCTTCGGCATAACCAAGCCCGCACACCAGAATGGCCAGCACCATCAGCCCGTCGCCAACCGGTGAAAATAGCGCCTCCTGCCGCAGCACATAGACGGCAACCACAAGGCTGCCGGCAAGCGCACAGAGCCAGAAGACGGGCCGGGGTTTCTCCCCGGCCCTCAGCACGGCAAAGGAAGCGGTCGCCACCGGCAGGAGGCCGGTATAAAGCACGGCATGAATGCTGCTGATGGACTTGAGTGCCAGCGCCGTCAGCAGCGGAAAGCCCGCCACCACCCCGAGCGCGACGATGCCAAGCCGCGCCCATTCCCCGCGTTGCGGCAGGGCGGCGCGGTCAATCAGCAGCAACAACCCGGCAATCAGGCCGGCAATGGCGGCGCGGGCAAGCGTCAGGAAAACCGGGTCGAACCCGGTTACCGCCAGCTTGGTTGCCGGCAGCGACGCACTGAAAATCAGCATGCCCGCCGCGCCATAAATCCAGCCAGAACTCTTGCCCGCCATAGCCTTAACGCCTTCCATGAGGATCGCCCGCGCCGGCGACAAGTGCCTCCGGCGATACCCGCCTTGTGACGGAAACTCCTTGCGCAGGCCAGAGAAGGGGAAGTACAATTCAGCCAAACTGTACCGATACGACCAGCAGGACAGTTAGTGGATGAGCCTGACAACCACCGAGCCGGAAAATTCGGCAAACCAGCCTTCCCCCGCCGCGACAAGCCGCGTGGGGCTGGTCATGGAAACGGTGCGCGGGCGCATGGCAACCCGCAGCCTCGCCCCGGGCGCACGCCTGCCCTCCATCCGCCAGATGGCCGCCGGGCTTGGCGTCTCCAAATCCACCGTGGTGGAGGCTTATGATCGGCTGGTGGCCGAAGGGGAGATTTCTGCCCGTGCCGGCTCAGGCTACTTCGTCAGCGCCCGCACCCGCCCGTTGTCGCTGGAGCCCACCCGCCCGGCCTCTGCGCCGGAAGTCGACCCGCTCTGGATCATGCGCCAGTCGCTGGAGCCAACCCCCGGCCGGCTGATGCCCGGCTGCGGCTGGCTGCCGGAAGACTGGATGCCGGAGGAAGCGATGCAGAAGGCGCTGCGCGCCGTTGCCCGCGCGCCGCACAACCGCATGAATTATGACGAGCCGGCCGGCCTTCTGGCCCTGCGCCAGCATCTTACCCTGCGCCTTGCCGACCGCGGCATCGGCGCCGAGCCCGGCAATCTCATCCTCACCGACAGCAGCACCCAGGCCATAGACCTGATCTGCCGCTTCCTGCTGCAGAGCGGCGACTGCGTGATGCTGGACGATCCCTGTTACTTCAACTTCCAGGCCCTCCTGCGCGCGCACCGGGTGCCGGTCATCGCCGTGCCCTATACGCCCGCCGGGCCGGATCTGGAGGCTTTTGCCCGCCTTGCCGCCCAGCACAGGCCGCGCCTCTACATCACCAATTCGGCCCTGCATAACCCGACCGGCGCCAGCCTTGCCGCCACCACCGCCTTCCGGCTGCTGAAGCTTGCCGAAGCGCATGACATCACCATCGTCGAGGATGACATCTTCGCCGATTTCGAGCCCGAGCATGGCGCGCGCCTTGCCGCCTTCGACGGGCTGGAGCGGGTGATCCACATCGGCAGCTTTTCCAAGACGCTGACGGCAGCGACCCGCTGCGGCTATATCGCCGCCAGGTCAGAATGGATTGAAGGGCTGGTTGCGCTGAAACTCGCCACCAGCTTCAGCAACAACGCGCTCTCCGCCCAGCTGGTGCTGGCCATGCTTCTGGATGGCAGTTATCGCCGCCATGTCGAGGGGTTGCGCAGCCGGCTTGCCGATGCCCGCGGCCTCACAGCGCGGCGCCTTGCCAAGCTTGGCCTTTCGCTGTGGACAGAGCCGCGCGGCGGCATGTTCCTCTGGGCCGAGCTGCCGGATGGCCTCAGCAGCGAGGCCGTTGCCGGCAAGGCGCTGGAAGAAGGTGTGGTGCTTGCGCCCGGCAGCGTCTTCAGCCCGTCAGGCAGTGCCGGCAGCTATCTGCGTTTCAACGCGGCGCAATGCTCGCCGCCCAAAATCTTCGAGGTGTTGCGCCGCGCCTGCCAGGCCACTGCCCGCGCAGCGCCTCCCGTCTGATCCCCTTTCCCTTATCCCGATCCCGCAAGACAGAGGTTGTTACCCATGAGTTCCCGTCGCATTGCTTTTCTTGGTCTTGGTGTCATGGGCTTCCCCATGGCGGCGCATCTGCTCAAGGCCGGCCATGAGGTCACCGTCTATAACCGCACCGCCAGCAAGGCCGCCCAGTGGGTGGAACGCCATGGCGGCAAATCCGCACCCACCCCGGCCGTTGCCGCCAAGGGTCAGGACATCGTCTTTGCCTGCGTCGGCAATGATGACGATCTGCGTCAGGTGACCATCGGCCAGGACGGCGCTTTCAGCGCCATGTCCGAAGGGGCGATTTTTGTCGATCACACCACCGCTTCCGCCGATGTGGCGCGTGAACTTGCCGCAGCTGCCAGCGGCCTTGGCCTCGGTTTTGTCGATGCCCCCGTCTCCGGCGGCCAGGCTGGCGCCGAAAATGGCGTGCTCACCATCATGTGTGGCGGCAGCGAGGCTGATTATGCCGCTACCGAACCTGTGATGGCCGTCTATGCCCGCTCCGTGCGCCGCCTCGGGCCCGTGGGCAGCGGCCAGTTAACCAAGATGGTCAACCAGATCTGCATCGCCGGCCTCGTTCAGGCGCTGTCCGAAGGTGTCGCCTTCGCCCAGAAGGCCGGGCTCGATGTCGAGGCCGTGCTGGATGTCATCTCCAAGGGCGCTGCCGGCTCCTGGCAGATGGAAAACCGCGGCAAGACCATGAATGCCGGCAAGTTTGATTTCGGCTTTGCCGTCGACTGGATGCGCAAGGATCTGGGCATCTGCCTTGCCGAAGCACGCAACAACGGCGCCCAGCTTCCCGTCACCTCGCTTGTGGACCAGTTCTATGCCGATGTGCAGGCCATGGGCGGCAATCGCTGGGATACCTCCAGCCTCGTTGCCCGGCTGAAGCGCAGCTGATCACGCCCCCGTTTCCAGAAAGGCCGGGCCGTTAGCACCTTAAGTTCAAGGGAGATTGCCCGGCCTTTTGGAAAATTATAGGCTCCCGCCCACATGCCGGTGTGTTCACCGGCGGATTTTGGCCGCGCCGGCGGCAAGATGGGGGAGAGTCATGGGCAAGACGATGGACAAGAAGAACGTGATCATGCCGGAGAAGAGCAATGCGCATCTTCTCCTCAGCATGTTCTCGTCGCTGAAGAGCAGTGCCGACAAGGAAATCTACAACCGTGTCCTCAAGGCCAATGGCGACCGGATCGAAGGGGTGAACTGGAGCGGCGCCAGCAAGCTCATCAATGACAAGCTCAAGGACATCAAGAAGCTCGACCCGAAGGAGACCTACTGGAAGATCGGCCTCATCGGCGCCGATCTTGTCTTCCGTGTGAAGAGCAAGGGCACCGGCACTTTTGCCAGCCTGTTCCCCCATACCGAGGAAGATGTGATCCTGGTGAAGGGCGCCAAGCTCGCACCGGTCAAGATGGCCGTGTCCGAAGTCGAGGATGGTAAATACAAGTTCGACAGCGGTACCCGCATCATCATCGGTCAGAAGGAATATCCCCGCGATCTGCTCGTCTACTCCGAGCTGCCGAGCAAAGGTTATCCGGGCAAGTTCCAGATCGAGATCAGCGGCCCCGGCGTCAACGCCAACCTGGCTGACGACATCAAGGGCATTGCCAGCGAATACGAAGAAGAGCTGCGCGCCGAAGGCAAGAAAATCTTCGAGCGGCTGGCCTCCGATATGGAGAAAGCTGCCGGCAAACCCTCGGAAATCACCAAGCTTAATGCCCAGGCGCAAAAGGACATCGTCGCCCTTCTCAATGAGAAGGTGATCACGGCGGAGTTTGAAAAGCGCGTCAAGGAGCGGCTGGCCAAGAACCAGAACTACAAGGGCCATCTGCGCGAATGGCAGTTCAAGAGCGCTTTCTCTATCATTACCGGCACGATTGCCACCGCCGCCGGCGTCGCCCGGGCGGTTGCCTCGTCCGGCGCCGACATCACGGCCTACAAGTCGATCCTGCAATCCGTGATTAAAATTGGCCTGACCGTGCGCGATATCGCCAAGACGGAAGAGGCCGTGGCCAAAAGCCTCGACGAAGCCATCGCCGCGCTGACCAAACAGACAGAGAGCGTGCTGGCTGATTGCATCAAGATCTATGAAAAGCCCTATGAAGGCGTCACGCTACCGCGTGAGACGAAGTTCGAGGCCATCAAGGGCTTTTTTACCGATGCCGGAAGCCGCATTGCCGATCTGGGCGGGAAAGCCGCCTCGATCGGAGACCGGGTCCAAGGCGAAATCATCAGCAAGCTCAAGAATCTTACCGGCCTCAGCTTTGACGACTACCCGGTCGAAAAAGCCCGCAAGCGCTACCTGGTAGAACTCGGCAAATTGCTGGTTCAGCTGGAGAAGGATTTCGCGACGCTGGAAAAGCAGAGCGTCGCCCTCAAGAACGCCACGCTCAAGGACGCGGTGAAACTGTTCGGCTCGGTCAAGGCTTTCGGCAGGGCCTGCAAGCAGGCCAAGGACGGCTTTCGCCAGCGTGAGACTTATGCCGAAAACGCCCGCGCCAAAATCGTGGCTCTGGGCATTCCGACCAGCAATGACACCAGCCTCGACAAGCTTCAGGAGTGTGCCAGCAAGCTGCGCAAGCTTAGCAAGCAGGACATCATTGATGGCGGTGGCGCGGCCAACGGCCTTGTCGGGCCGGTGATCGAAACCGGCAAGCAGATCAAGGAACTACTGGAACAGGTCATCAAGGCTGCCGCCTGACCTCCGACCCTGTTCG
Source organism: Radicibacter daui (assembly GCA_030657355.1). Lineage (GTDB taxonomy): Bacteria > Pseudomonadota > Alphaproteobacteria > Radicibacterales > Radicibacteraceae > Radicibacter > Radicibacter daui. The sequence goes on along the minus strand of CP131057.1, from coordinate 161,780 downwards.
GAAAACGCATAAGCAAGGGTGTAACCGGGGTGCCGGTTGCACCCTTTGCCTTTTCTGCGCCCTTTGCCGCCTTATCTTCCCTTGAAGATCAGACGCCCTGGCATTGAGGAGAAAAAGATGGCGCTCCCGGAATCCGGCTGGACGGAAGCAGATGGCAAGCTTTCAAAAAGCTTCACCTTCAGCTCCTTCCCCGCGGCCCTCGCCTTCATGGTCGAGGTGTCCTTCTTTTGTGAGAAGAACAACCACCATCCAGATTGGAAAAACAGTTACCGCAAGGTGGAGGTTGAGCTCACCACCCACGATGCCGGCGCCGTTACCGGCAAGGACCATGAACTGGCCGCCCATATGGACAAGATTTTTGGCAAGTTCGCTGCCTGAAACCGCATTCCCCCGCTGGCAGACAGCAAAAAGGGCCGGGCGCTGTTGCGCCCGGCCCTTTTTGTTCAATCAATTATAGCCGGCAGATCAGCTCATCACTGGCGCCAGTGCTGCCTTGATCTCTTCCACCAGGTTCGGATACGGGCGTGCTGCCTCCATATCGGCGATGGTGCCGAAATTGCTGGCGATGATCTCCGGCGTCACGTCGCTGCCGAGCGGCACGCGGAAGCCTTCGGCCTCCACGATCTGGGCCTTGGCGTAATAACCAGCGGTGGCGGAGATGATATCGCCCGACGAGGTGCAGGCCTCGGAGGCGAGATAGGCCACCACCGGCGCAATCACTTCCGGCTTGATATAGGAGAAGGCTTCTTCAGAGAAGAGCGGCAGGCCTTCGGTCATGCGGGTTGCCGCCAGCGGCGCCACGCAGTTGATGAATACGTTCTTGGCCGAGGCTTCCTGCTTCAGCGAGTTCATGAAGCCAACGATGCCGAGCTTGGCCGCGCCATAATTGGTCTGGCCGAAATTGCCGAACAGGCCGGAACCGCTCGTGATGCAAACGATGCGGCCATATTCCTTGTCACGCATGACCGGATAGGCGGCATGGGTACAATAGACCGTACCCATCAGATGCACGCCGATCACCGCCTCAAAGTCCGACAGTTCCATCTTGTGGAAGGACTTGTCGCGCAGGATGCCGGCATTGTTGACGAGGATATCAACGGTGCCGAAGGCATCGATGGCGCTCTGGATGATGGCCTTGGCGCCGTCCTGCGTCGCCACGTTGTTGACGTCGGCCGCTGCTTCGCCGCCGGCCGCGATGATCTCGTCCACCGTCTGGTGCGCCGGGCCCTGGGAGCCGCCGGTGCCGTCGGTCTTGCCACCGAAATCATTGACCACGACCTTGGCGCCGCGCGCCGCCAGCAGCTTGGCGTAGGCCTTGCCGAGACCACCACCGGCGCCGGTAACGATTGCGACCTTGCCGTCGAGACGGATGCTCATCCGCGGGTACTCCTCCAGAAATTCTTGGATGGCGGCGCCGGCCCTCGTACGGGGCCGATCTGCATCGGCAGATCAACAGGCGCACGCCCCTGCTTGTGCAATGCAATATAGCAAAGGAAAGCTCCCTCGCACTGCAAAATTCACCACACTTCTCCGGTATAGGATCCAAAGGATGGGCCGCAGGCTGCCACATCCCGACTTGATGATAACCTGTATCTCGCATCTGCGAAATATCATAACGTATGATATTATCTGGTTTATAAAAAATAAGACGGCCTTTCAAAGAGCCGCCTTATCAATCTGTTATGCTCAAGAGTTGATTATTTCAGCCTTCAGCTCCCGGCCGCAACCGACGTATCGATGCGCGCCGGGCCGCCCTGGTCAGCTTCCGTTTCCAGCATGAAGCTATGCGGCGTTTTGCAGCTCGGGCAGTTTTCCTTGAGCGCTTCCTGCACCAGCGCATTGGCTTCCGGCGTACGGCGGCCACCGCGCACCAGAATCTCGTGATAACCGCAGGATTTGCAGCGAATGGCGGTCACGAAGCTGGCGGATGGTTTCTTGTCGACCAGCTTCACCTTTTCCGGCGCCGGCAGCACGGCATCTTCTTCCGTGCCCTCCTGCATCTCGATCACAAGCGCCTTGCCGCGCCCGACAAGGCGCTTGCCGGGGAATTCATCCATGGCACGGGCGATAGAAAGGGCAGTGCGGACCTTCTCCGGCGCCGTGCCGGCCCGCATGGCCGACCAGGCCCAGAACTGCACCGTACGTCCTGCAAAAAGGTCAGCGGGGGAAAGGACAAAAATGGGCTCGCGTGGATGCATGCGGGAGAGCACGGAGGCTGCATCCGTCAGTTCGTCGCGCGCCGTGCGGGCGCGCTCGCCGGCGCCCAGCAGCGGCGGCATCGGCAGTTCGCGCTCCACCCAGCGGCTGAAGGCCTCGCGCTGGCGGCGCGCGGAGTCCAGCTTTTCCGCCGGCAGCCCGTAACTCTCCGCCAGCATCAGCCAGAAATCGATCGCCGAAACCGCCAGCCGGTCCTTGGCGCGCAGGATGAAGACCGGCGCTGCCGAAGGTGCGGTATTCAGCACGGAATCGGCATCCGTACGCTCGTCAGCCGCTGTGACATAGGCGACGTCGCGGGCAAGCTCGTCGGCAAAGGCTTTGAGGCGGTCTTCCATCGGCTTTTTCTGTCTTGCGCGGTTGGGGCGGCGTAGCGCGTTGTGAGCGGCGTTACCGGTCTGAAAGGATTTTCGGTTTAACATGGCCGCTGCGGACGGTCACCGTCCGAGCTGCCCTCGCCGATGGAGAAAAGAGGCTTCCATGCGCTATCGTTTCGTCACGCTCGATGTCTTCACCGCGGAGCGCTTTGGCGGCAACCCGCTCGCCGTGCTGCCCGAAGCGGAAGGACTGTCCGATGCGCAGATGCAGAAGATCGCCCGGGAGTTCAACCTCTCCGAAACAACCTTTGTCCTGAGGCCGGAGGCTGCCGGGGCAACACATAAGGTCCGCATCTTCACGCCGGTCCATGAAATGCCCTTTGCCGGGCATCCGACTGTCGGCACGGCGAGCCTGCTGCTGGCGGAGGAGCAAAACGAAGCCTCGGTCGTGCTGGAGGAAAAGGTCGGCCTCGTCCCCGCCGACGTGAGCCGCAAGGGCACGCTGCTGAGCGCAACCTTCACCGCGCCGCTGGCCCCGTTTCGCCGGGACGAACCCGGGCTTACCGAAGCTGAAGCCGCCGAAATCCTCAATGTCCCGGTCGAGGATATCAGCGCTTCCGCGCCGCTCTGGAGTGCCGGCGTTCCCTATTTCATCGTTCCGCTGCGCAGCCGGGAGGCTGTCGATGCCGCCTCTTTCAATCTGCCCGCCTGGCGCCGCATCGCGGCGGCAACCGGCCGAGCCTATGCGCTTTATCTGCTGACGCCGGACGAGGGCGGCCCGCACGCGCTTTATGCCCGTATGTTCTCCCAGCATCATGAGGATGCCGCCACCGGCTCCGCAGCCTGCGCCGCCGCCGGTTATCTTGCCGCCACGGCAACAGACGGCACCACGCACTGGCAGTTGCGCCAGGGGGTTGCCATGGGCCGGCCGAGCCTTTTGCGCCTTTCAGCCGAGGTCCAGTTCGGCCACGCGCTGAAGGTGCGGCTTGGTGGGGACTGCGTCCTGGTCTCGGAGGGCTGGATCGAGGCTGGCGACTGAAGCCGCTCAGAAAGATCCGGCAGAACCACCATAACTCGCCGTTACCTTGCGCGCGGCCAGCCCGACCTGACGGCCGAGCTCGGCCAGACGCGGGCTTGAGATACGTACCAGCGGGCCGGAGAGTGACAGGGCGGCGGCCGGCTCGCCATTCTCGTCCCAGACGAGGGCGGCAGCGCAGCGCAGACCTTGCGCATGTTCCTCGTCATCCACGGCATATCCCAGCCGGCGCACCTGTTCCAGTTCCTGCGCCAGTGCCTGCGGGCTGGCGATGGTGCGGGCCGTGATCCGGGGCATGCCGTGGCGGGCAAGGATGGCTTCCACTTCCGCCGGCTCCATCGCGGCCAGGAGGGCCTTGCCCACGGCGCTGGCATGCATCGGCACACGCGCCCCCGGGCTCGCCAGCGCGCGCATCATCTGCCGGCATTCCACCTGGCTTACATAAACGCATTCGCCGCGATCATGGATGGCGAGGTTCACCGTCTCGCCGGTCTCTTCCATCAAGTGGCGCATATGCGGGCGGGCGATGCGGGAGAGGTCGCGCGTGCGCATGAAGGCGGCGCCGGCGATAAAGGCATTCACCCCCACCAGCCAGCGCGTGCGTTCCTGGTCAAACCGCACGAAACCTTCCTGCTGCAGGGTGGAGAGCAGCCGGTGCGAGGTAGAAGGCGCAAGGCCGGCCTTGTTGGAAAGCTCGGTAAGGCTCGCCCCCTCCTCCGCTTCGGAGACGAGGCTGAGCAACCGCAGAGCCCGTACGAGGCTCTGTACCTGCCCCGACCGGTCCGTCGATTTAGCCCCGCGCTCAGGCTTTGCGGCCTCTGCCTGTTCATCCGTCATCATGCTCGCCCCATCCACCGCTTCCATTATGCGGCATGACTTCCGTTTTAGACCAAATGCCCGCGCCTGCAACGGGGCTTGCGGTCAGGCCCCGCTCTCCGGCATCGTAACGATACCGGCGTGAAGCTGGGCGACGGGGGGTCGCAAAGCCCGGAACACAATAAGGAATTTGGGGATGGCTGCTGTTGGAGCTCACCGATCGGCGCTGAAGGTCCTGCTGCTCGCAGGAGCCGCGCTCGCCGCGGCGGGCCTTGCCGGCTGCGCCAGCCAGCCGGGTCCGGAAGAAATGGCGGCGCAGAAGATGGCCGCAGAGACCGCCCAGCAGAATGAAGAGCTGCGCACGGCGCTGGCCGACCTCACCGACGAGGTGCATTCCCTGCGCGCCGCGCTGGAGGGCATGAAGCCGCCGATTGCGCAAAAGCCATTGCCGCCAGCCAGCAAGCCCGCAGCCCCCAAGCCTGCCGCCGCGATGCCAGCAGTGCCCCCCAGGCCAGCAACGCCGGCCCCCGCCGCTGCTGCGCAGATACCTGCCAAACCGCCGGTGGGTGTGGTGCTCAATGGCAATGAAGCGGTGCCCCGCTCCATCCTGCCGGCCGATGCCGTCCTGCCGCCGATTGCGCCCGGCACCACCGGCAGCCGCCACAAGGAGGCAGATGATCTGCTGCCGGCCCCCGGCATGGCCCCGGCCAAGACAGCGCAGGAGGCGGCCACCATGACGGCACCGCCCATGGCCCAGCCCCCGGCCCCCGCACCCTCTACCGAAAGCCAGCCCTCGGAGGTGAGCTCCACCGCCGGCGTGCCGTCGGGCGGGGTTGGCATCCACCTTGTTTCCCTGCGCAAGGAAGCCGATACTGCCCGCGCCTGGCAGGAAATGCGCAGCCAGTACCCCGATCTCTTTTCCGGCCTCAGCGCCCGGGAATCCGCCATCGATTTCGGCGACGGGCGCGGCACCTTCTACCGCATCAAAGCCGGGCCGCTGCCCAGCAAGGATTCAGCCACCGAGCTTTGCCGCAAGGTGCGCCAGCGCGGGCTCTATTGTGCGCCCAGCGACTTTGTCGGCGAAAACATCCCCCAGCAATAAAGGCCGCGCCGGCACCCTGCCGGCCCTGCGCCGGGAGGGCGGCAAATCCTGACGGGTGTGGCGGGGCATTTTCTGCCGCCAGCCGCCCGCAGCGCGCCGCGCCCTTTCGTCACAGCCCAGTTTTTCCGCGCCTGGTAACGAATGGCCCGGAGCTTGCTTGTTCGGCAGCGGACCAGTGTCTTCCGCGTCACGGACAAGCACCATGAGCATCTCGCAAGCCCTCAGCATTTCCATGTCCGGCCTCGCTGCCAAGCAGGCTGCGCTTGCGGTTGTCTCGCAGAATATCGCCAACGCCAATACCGACGGTTACAGCCGCAAGGTCGTCTCCTACAACGCGCTGCTGGCCGGCAACCAGTCCTCGGGCGTTACCATCAGCTCCATCGAGCGCGTGGTCTCCACGCAGCTGACCTCGGAGATGAATATCCAGACGGCCACGTTGTCCCGTCTGGATACGATGGACACCTACTTCACCCAGATTCAGAACCTGTTCGGCACGCCGGACAGCACCACCGGCCTTGATGCGCGCATCAGCGCGCTGACGGAATCGCTGCAATATATGGCGACCGACCCCAGCGCCGCCGGCAACAAACAGCAGGTGGTGAACGCTGCCTCGGTGCTGACCAACGATATCCGCAACATTTCCACCTCGCTGCAGGACATGCGCAACGACGCCGATCAGCAGATAGCCGATGCGGTGACGAAGCTGAACGACAGCCTCAAGATCGTGCTGCAGACCAACGATGCCCTGCAGTCGATGACGAGCGGCGCCAATTCCGGTCGCAGCGATATCGAGGACAAGCGCGACGCCGCCATCAAGTCGATCAACGAGATCCTCGGCGTCAAGGCGATCAGCACCAATTCTGATGGTCTGGCGGTCTATCTCTCCACCGGACAGGTGCTGACGGATGGCGAAACCGCGGTCAAGGTCACCTTCCAGCAGACCTCGAACATCCAGCCCGGCATGGCCTACACAGATGGCGTCAGCACGCCGCCCTACGGCATCTTCCTGGATGACGGCACGCAGACCCTCAACATCACCAACCTCATTTCCGACGGCAAGCTGCGCGCCCTGCTGGACCTGCGCGACAATGTACTGCCGGGCCTTCAGGACCAGATCGAGGACCTCGCCTCCTCGATCAAGGAAACGGTCAACCGCGTCCATAATGACGGTGCCTCCACCGATCCCGCCTCCGATCTTGTCGGCACGGTGCAGCTGGGCGCGCTGCTGACGGGCGACGGCAGCGCCACCCGCGGCGACATTCTCGATGCGCAGTTGCCCTTCGCCCAGGGGCTGGTCGAGTTCGCCATCACCGACCAGGCGACCGGCCAGGTCTCCAACATGATCCAGATCGACCTGGACCAGCTCGCCAAGTGGAAAGCGACGCAAAGCGCGCAGAACGGCACGGATGACAATCTGCCGACGATGCGCGACGTGCTTTACCTCATCAATCTTTATGGCGATCCGCCCGCGACCTGGGACGGCACCGGCTCGGCGCCGCCCTCCAGCCTCGTCACCTACCAGACACCGGCCGGCACCACCGTGCCGATCCAGGCGACGGTCGACCCCAACGGCCGCCTCGAGGTCAAATCGACGGCGCCGGGCAAGGGCGTCATCGTCAACAGCAACCCGACCGTCACCTCGGCCTATGAGCTGGAAAGCCCCCAGACTTTCCTCACCTCCGGCATTCCCGACAGCTCGCTGCCGGTGACCTCCACGGCCAAGACCATCACCACGGCCTCCACGGCCACGCCGGGCGAGCTCCTGCTTTCCAACACCAACGAGCTGTCGGTCGGCGACACCATCGTGCTGCGCGCCCAGCTGCCGAGCTCGGAATTCTTCAGCGTCGTGGTCAAGGATGATGGTGCCGGCGCACCGGACCTTGCCCAGCTGGTGGCCGATATCAACGCGCTCACTGACAGCAACAGCAATAACCCGATCGCGGCCTCACTGGCCGGCACGCAGATCACGCTCACCCCGGCGGGCACCACCACCAACATCAGTGCCGAGGCCTTCAATGGCGGTGCGCTGGCAACGGACGCCGTCTTTACGCTCGACGTCACCGACCCCAGCACCGACGCCTCCAGCAAGGCCGGCTCGATGACGATCAACCTGCGCGCCCTGCAGGAGCTGATCTACGACCCCGACAACCCCGCCTACCAGTCGGGCGGCGTCTATACGCCGCCGGCACTGGAAGTGAAGCAGATCATTGCCGCCATCAACGGCGACTTCACCACGCTCGATGCCTATCGCCAGGCTAACAACCCGGCGACCTTCGGCACACCGGTGGAAACCAACACCATCACCTCGCTCGCGCAGGTGCAGGCGGTCATCACCTCGCAGGACCCGCCGCTCAACACCAGCTTCGGCTACCCGGTGCCTTCGACGGTGAGCGGCCAGCCCGGCCTTGCCGATCTCAACATCACCGCCTCGCTCGACAGCGCGACCGGCCAGATCAAGATCACGTCGCTCGACAAGAACTTCCAGCTTGCCGTCAGCGAGAACGATCTCGGCGGCAAGCTCGATTTCCCGTCCCCCTCCGTCGGCGGTTCGGGCCATATCGGCCTTGCCAGCACCTCGGTCGCCTCTACCAGCACCGCCAGTGTCTCGGCCGCCGATACGCTGGTCGATCCGTCGGCCGGCCTTTTGCCGCTCAATACCTATTTCTACGAAGTCGAGATCAAGGACCGCACCGACGGCAGCGTCGTCTCCCGCATCAGCGTGGACATCGGCGCGCTGCAACGCTCGGTCAATATCGACCAGAACCCGCCGACGGTGCCTGTCACCATTGCCGACCTGATGAATGCGGTGAACGGCTTCTCGGATGGCCAGGGGGTTATCTCCTCCCAGTTCCCGAGCCTCAAGACTCCGCTGCCCACGTCCCCGGGCACAGAAGGCGGACCCGGTCTTGTCGGCGGTCGCATGACCATTCAGGACGGCAAGCTGACGATCCTCTCCGACAGCGATACCTCGTCGATCTCCGTCGTGCGCAACCCGTTTGAAGCCAACAGCTTCACCACCGGTCCCACGGTCACCAGCGTGACCATGAAGAGCACCCAGCCGGCCACGGTCAGCGTCGACCCCAACAACCCGCGCCAGGGCAATGTCAGCTACTTCTTCGGCCTCAACGACTTTTTCGTGGCCGATACGTCCGGCACGCCCAACGGCACGATTTCGCAGCTCATCAAGGTACGCGACGATCTGGTGGCCGACCCCGGCCACCTCTCCAACGGCGTGCTGCGCACCGACCTTTCCGGCAATCCGCAGACCCGTATCTTCCGCGTGCTGCCGGGCGATGGCACCACCGCCACCGCCATGGATGCCGCGCTGACCAGCAAGGTCGTGATCGGCGGCGCCACGCAGAATTCGATCATTTCCTATGCCGGCCAGATCGTGGCCGAAAACGCCACGCAGGCAAACAACTTCTCCACCCAGTATTCCTACCAGCAGAACCTGGTCGACACGTTGCAGGACCAGATTTCATCCATCTCGGGGGTCAATATGGACGAAGAACTTTCCGCCCTGATCACGCTCCAGAGCGCCTATTCCGCCTCCGCCCGCGTGGTGACAGCTGTGCAGCAGATGTACGACACCGTTATCCAGATGGTGCAGTAAAGCCTCTTCGGCCGGGAGGTTTACCCTTCCGCTGACACAGACTGAAAGGCCCGCCTGCTCCCCGCAGGCGGGCCTTTTTCCTTTTAGACAGCGCCGCCTCGGCCAAATCTTTGCAGGGTCAAAAACGCCGCCGTTCGGCACCCCGCCGCGTCACGGCAATTTCTGCCGCAGGCAGGAAAATCTCCGCCAGGCAAGGGGGCCCGAACCGCGTCGTACCGGGCCTGGCCGGCATCGACAGGGGGTTAAACCCCAGCAAAAGCGGGAAAATCTCTTTATACGGACCAGCTGCCGAAACCTGGCACAGAGATTGCTTTTATTTTGGCAACACGAACGCAACCCGGCGTTCTTTGCCGCCAACCGCTCTAGTCTCGTGAGGTCGTCCCATGTCGCTCTCTGGCGCTCTCAATACCGCAGTGTCCGGCCTGCAGGCCCAAAGCAAGGCCCTCGGCATCATTTCCGACAACGTCGCCAACAGCCAGACGACCGGATACAAGAAGGTCGACAGCCGCTTCACCACGCTGGTGAGCGTCTCCAACGCCCGCACGCATGAGCCGGGCGGCGTGGTCGCGACGCCTTTCCGCGCAACGGACCTCCAGGGCACCATCACCAGCACCTCGCAGGTGACGAACATGGCGCTCTCCGGCTCGGGCTTCTTCTCCGTCTCCAAGCAGAACGGCGAGGCCAGCGGCAACCCGACCTTCGAGAACGACCCCTACTTCACCCGCGCCGGCGACTTCACGCTCGACAAGGATGGGTACCTCGTCAACACCGGCGGGTATTTCCTCAACGGCTGGTCTGCGACGCAGAACGGCAACCAGCTGATCGTCGACCGCACGACGCTGGAGCCGATCCAGATTTCCCAGCTGCGCGATGCGCCGTCGGCAACCACCACCATCGACTACAGCGCCAACCTGCCGGCCAACATCACGACCGATGATGACGTCAGCGAGAATGCCGTCACCGCTCCGCCCAAGGGCGTGTCGAAGATCGGCGACCTCATCGATCTCTCCCCCACGCAGGTCAAGATTTATGACGCGCTCGGCAGCGCGCATACGCTGAACTACGCGTGGAGCCACCCGACCACCATCACCACCGATGCCGCCGGCAACACCACCACGGTGCTGGGCGAGCTCGGCAGCGACGGCGGCACTCCCTACATCAACACCAATGTGTGGTATGCCACGGCAACCGGCAGCGACTTCTCCTTCGCGCCGACGCTGCTCAATAACGAAACCACCAATCTGTCGGTCAGCGGTATCCGCTATCGCTATGAGTTCTACGGCGAGGATGATGCTGCGGCCGGTGTTTCCGCCGGTTCGATCAAGAGCATCACCGAGATGCAGAACTATGCCGCCCAGAGCGTACTGGAGAACGCGCTCAAGGTTGCCAGCTTCAATGGCGCCTTCCAGGATGTCGGTGATGGCGCCGATCTCGACACCACCTCGAGCGCGCTTGCCGATGGCCAGTTCATCCTCGACAGCTACGATGCCTCGACCGGCGAGATCACCGTTCGCCTGTCCAACATCACCGCCTCCGGCGCGGTGGCTGACGGCCTCGACGAAAGCTATGTCGACAAGATTTACCGCGGCAAGATCCCGCTCAACAGCAGCGGCCAGGTCAACGGCCCGGTGACGCTGATCAATGTCGGCACAGAGACCGGCACCGTGGACGATGTGACGGGCGCCAAGACTATCACCTCCTCCACCACCACCGGCAATTCTCAGGATGCCTTCAGCATCAATCTGCCGGACCGCCTCGCCTCCTCGGACGTGACCGCGGTTCTCAACACGATGCTGGGCGCCGACAGCCTTGCCTCCGATCAGGACGTGGTGAATGGCGATCTCGCCGGCATCACCTCCGACGATGCGCTCAGTGTCCGCATGGGCCAGACCGTCACCAGCTACGCCGCCGGTGCCGCGCCGGCCGGCGCCGGTGCCGGTGAAGGTCTGGATGTTACCGGCCTCATCGCCGGCCAGACGCTGACCTTCGACGCCACAATCGGCGGCACCACCACCACCTTCAGTGTGACGGTCCCGACCACCATCACCACGGCCAACCTGCAGTCAGCGGTCGATGCTGTCGTTGGTGCGGGTAACCTCTCGGTCGACCTCACCGGCAACACCCTGTCGCTTGCCGGTACGGCGGCCGCTGACAGCGTGACCTTTGCGACTTCGGCGTCGCCCTCGGCCTTCACTGCCGGCAGCTTCACCGTTACCAGCTACAACGCCACCAGCGGTGAAATTACCGTGCAGGCCGGTGGCCGCACCTATACGGGCACCTTCGGTGGTGGCACGGCCGGCACCAATGAAGTGCGCCTGGTGGACACCTCCGACAGTTCGCTCTCCTTCACGCAGCAGCGCTCGCTGGTGGTGAGCTTCCAGGGTGCAACGACGGGCGTGGCCTGGGGCGGTGACAACTCCACCGACAACGTCATCACCGCCAGCACTGGTATCCCGACCACGGCTTACGACAAGGTGCTGCAGGCCTTCGCGAAGAACGCTACCTACAGCGGCTCTGGCGCGACCATGAGCTCCGGCACCGCCCCGCTCAGCGTTCACGCCACTGCCGTGCCGGACAATGTGACGGCGGGCGGCATCGAGGTGAACAGCATCGACAGCGATGGCCGCGTCACCATGACCATCGGCGACACCGTCTATACCGGCATGCTGCCACTCAACAGTGAAGGCCGCATCAACTACACCGTGGATGCCGCCGGCAACATCACGGTCGATCCGGTCGCCCTTACCAGCGCAGATGGCACGCAGAGCTTCCTGCTGCACTTCGACGAACCCTGGGATATCGACGGCGTCGACATCACCAATACGGTGGGTGCGGAAGCTACCTTGCCTCTCAATGTCGTGTTTGCCGCTGCCGGCTCCGACCTCACCGACGGCGTGCTGCCGGACGAGGCGCGCCAGACCATCGACATGAGCTTCGGCAACTATGGCAAGAGCACCGGCCTTACCCAGTATGCCGGCACCGAGATCGACTTCCTGCGCACCAACCAGGACGGCGTGCCGCCCGGCTCCTTCCGCGAGCTGACGATCGACGAACTCGGTTACGTCACCATCAACTACGACAACGGCCGCAAGAAGACCGTCTACCAGATCCCGGTCGCGGTCTTCGACAACCCCAACGCCCTGCAGCTGACCCAGGGCAACGCCTACAAATCCACCTTCGACAGTGGCGAGGCGGCCTACACCAACCCCGGCGGCAGCGGCGCGGCAACCATCTCGGCTTCCAGCCTTGAAGGTTCCAACGTCGATATCGCCGACGAATTCTCCAAGCTGATCGTGACCCAGCGTTCCTACTCGGCCAACGCCCGTATCGTGACGACGTCCGACAGCATGCTGGAAGAAACGGTCAATCTGGTTCGCTGAAGATGAGGAGCGGCCCGGACACTGAGGTCCGGGCCGATTTCCTGTTGCTGGCTTTGCCAGCCCAGGCCGGAACGAGGATGCGATGAGTACATTGTTCGGCAATTTTGCAGTTGGGGTAAATGCCCTGAACGGGGAGAGCAAGGCGCTCTCCGCGATCAGCAACAACATCTCCAACTCCCAGACCGTCGGTTACAAGTCCGAGCGCATTCTCTTTTCCGACCTGCTGACATCGCATGGCGACCAGTACGGGGTCAGCGCGCCCGAACAGCGCAGCTTCTTCCACGGCATGCGTGCAACCGCCGACTATATGATCAGCAACCAGGGCACGATCACCCCGACGGACCGTTCGCTGGACATCGCCATTTCAGGACGCGGATTCTTCCCGACCGAAACGACCCCTGGCAGCACGGATGTATCGGACCTGCGCTATACGCGCGACGGCAACTTCGTCAAAAAGATGGAGTATCCGAACGCCCCGGACCAGACCAACGGCATCATGCGGCTGGTCAATAATTCCGGTAACTATCTCATGGGGTATCCGGTAAGCCTCACCGGCCAGACGACAACCGTCCTTCAGCCCATCGAGATCAACACCTCGACCGCTGCGCCCGAGCTTGCCGGCCGCGCGACGACGACCATGACCTATCAGGCCAACATTCCCAGCGCGACCGAGACCGGGGATTCAATTGGCACCAACGTCACCTATTATGCCGCCAACTCATCCAGCCCGTCGAAATACTGGGTGGAGTGGGTCAAGACTGCCGATGACAATGGCTGGACCGTGCAGGCCCGCGACACCGAAGGCGGAACGATCCTGGCATCGCAGGACGTCACTTTCGAAACACCCGCCGCCGGCTCCAGCGCCGAGGCTTCGGGACAGGGCAACACCCCGACCCCGTCAGACTTTACCGTCACCCTGGGTAACGGCCAGCAGATCACTATGGATCTGAGCAAGACAACACAGTATGCGAGCGATTTTATTCCGCCACGCACGACTGATAATGGCTATCCACCTGGGGACCTTGAGGATATCGGCTTCGATGATCAGGGCTTCCTGGTTGGCAGCTATTCCAACGGCCAAGAGCTGAAGCTCTATCGACTGCCCATCATGTTCTTCAACAATGATGACGGGCTGAAACCGGCTGAAGGGCAGGATTTCTCCTACACGGCTGATGCCGGTGACATGAGTTACTATTATTCCGGCGGCACCACACCGGACGGCCAGGAGCCGCTTGGCGGTGTCACCCCCTATGCCGTCGAAGCTTCCACGACCGATATCGCCAGCGAATTCTCCAACCTGATCATCAGTCAGCGCGCCTACCAGATGGCGACGAAGATCATCACGACCACCGACCAGATGACCCAGACGGCGGTGAACTCCAAGCAGTAAGAAACGCACTGCCACCGAGCGGACGCCAAAAAAAGAGGCCCGGACGATCATCGTCCGGGCCTTGCTGCTTTTTGAAAGGTGCCTGTCCGTTACGGCTTCAGGCAGCGTGATCGGCCGGGCGGCGGGCGGCCTGCTCGAAGAGATTGCCGACGCCGAAACGCGAGAACACCGCCTCGTCGACGGTCAGTTCTTCGCCGCTATAGATGGTCTGCAGCAGGCTCGGCGCATCGGCGGCGACAAGGCCCGGCAGGCTCATGCGGCGCAGCTGCGCCAGCTTGACGACCTGACGGATGCGGGCGCGCGGCACGCCGATATCGGCAAGGGCGCGGTCCGGCATCGCCTCAAGGCGGGCAATGGTCGCCGCACGCTCGCGGTACAGCTGGAGGGACTGGCTCAGGGAATTCACGATGCGGGTCAGCATGTCGACTGCTCCTTGCTGTCTGTCGGTCCCGGCGGTCGAACCGGCCGGAACCCTTTGACGGGTCACTCCACCTCCCTGATCGGGAGCGGAGCCAGGATTGTTGACGGGCGCGACCGGCTTTTACCGTTTTCGCAGCCTCTGGCCGAAGGGCCACAGGATCGGAACCCGATGCCGGAATGTCCGGCACGCGGCGGGTCCGCCGGCGCGAGCAGCTCCTCATCACTACCCTCGCCTCGAAAAAGGTAACCGCTTCCAGCTGAGTGTCCCCTTGCGTTTTTCGCAGTGCAGCATGAGTGGGGCGCATGGCTTGGTTAACGGGATGGCGGACCGGGTATTTATTGCTCCCTTTTGTCCTCAGGGCGCAGAAACCCTGGACCAATCGAAATCTAAGTATCATTGTGGAAAGGAAATCGGGGCGCGGATGAATGACCCCGGTACAGCCGACAATCTCTGCTAGAATGAGAAAAGCGGCCAGGTCATAGGGAAGAAAGGTCCGAGAATGCTTCAGGGACAGCTTTGGCGCCCCTACTATCCCCCTGGTGTGAGTCCTGACTTTGCCGGTCCGCCGGTACGCAATATCGGCGAACTTGTTCGTAATGCCGCCGCCCGATACGGCCAGCGCATCGCCTATACAATCGTGCTGCCCAACGGCACCGAAGGCAGCCTGACCTTCGCCGAGGTGGATGAGCTCAGCGACCGCTTCGCCGTCTATCTGCGCGAGACGCTTGGCCTTGCCGCCGGTGAGCGTGTCGGCGTGCAGATGCCGAACTGTCTGGCCTACCCGGTCGTCGCCTTCGGCATCGCCAAGGCCGGCTGCGTCATCGTCAACACCAACCCGCTCTATACCGAGCCGGAGGTGACACGGCAGTTCAACGATGCCGACGTGCGGGCCGCGGTTGTCATCAATCTCTTCGCCGACAGGCTGCATCCGGAAAAGATACCCGGCCTCAAACATGTCGTACTCGCCTGCGTGAGCGACCTGCTCCCGACCCTGCGCCGCTATCTGGTTTCCTTCGTCATGCGCCATGTGCGCAAACAGATTCCCGTCGCCGGTTTTGCCCACACGTCTTTCCTGAAGACGCTTGGCGGCGATCCGCGCAAGGCGGCAGCGTATGATGAAGGCATTGAACTCGGGACCCTGGCGGCGCTGCAATATACCGGCGGCACCACCGGCATCGCCAAGGGCGCCATGCTCTCGCACGGCAACCTCGTCAGCAACACGCTGCAATCTTTCCAGTTCATGAGCCAGCCGCTGACCTGGGGCGGCGAAATCTGCCTGACGGCGCTGCCTGTCTACCACATCTTCGCCTTCACGGTGAATTTGCTCGGCATCTTCCATATCGGCGGCACCAATATCCTGATCCCGTCACCGCGTCCGCTCACCAACATGAAGGCCGCGCTGGCGCGTTACCCGATCACGCTGATGACGGGCGTCAACACGCTCTTCGCCGCGCTGCTCAACGAGCCCTGGTTCCGCGAAGCGCCGCCCAGGACGCTGAAATTCTCCGTTGCCGGCGGCATGGCGCTGCATAAGGCCGTCTCCATCCGCTGGCGGGAACTGACCCAGAGCGCCATCATCGAAGGATATGGCCTTACCGAAGCCTCGCCGGTTACCCACTTCAACCCGCTGGGCTCGCTGGTGAAGGAAAACAGCATCGGCGTGCCGCTGCCGGGCACCGATTGCCGCATCGTGGATGATGAAGGCCGGGATGTCGCCGCCGGCATGCCCGGCGAGCTGCTGATCCACGGGCCGCAGGTGATGCTGGGTTACTGGCGCCGGCCGGACGAGACGGAAAAGAGCATCCGCAACGGCTGGCTCTATACCGGCGACGTGGCGACGATGGATCCGGAAGGCTTCTTCCATATCGTCGATCGCAAGAAGGACATGATCGTCGTCAGCGGCTTCAATGTTTACCCCAACGAGGTGGAGGACTGCATCTCCAGGCTCGAAGGTGTCGCGGAAGTCGCCGTCATCGGCGTACCGGACGAAGCGACCGGCGAATGCGTCAAGGCCTTCATCGTCCGGCGGGACCAGAACCTGACCGCCGAGATGATCCGCGACCATTGCCGCAAGGAACTCACCTCCTACAAGCTGCCCAAGCGGTTCGAGTTCCGTGAGGAACTGCCAAAATCGCCGGTCGGCAAGATTCTGCGCAAGGAACTGCGACTGCCAGCGGCGTAAGCGCCTGCGCTGAAGAAAACGGGCGGCATGCTGTGCATGCCGCCCTGATCTTTCCCTGCATTCACGCCGGCAAGATCAGACCTTCGCGGCCAGAAACGAAGCCGCCGCCTCGGCACAACTGCGCGGGCTGGAGAAAACCGGCACCGGCACACTCATCAACCCGGCGGCCGGCGCCATCGACGCCTGCGCCAGTATTACCGCCCCCTCTGCGTCAAACGCCGCCTCCGCCCGCGCTGCAATGGCGCTCACATACTCCTGCTGCCGGCCTGCCAGAAACAAAGGCCAGAGATCGTCCAGCACCAGCGTCCGGGCCCCGAGAGGCACGCCGGCCCTGGCCGCCTCCTCTTCCAGCAGCGCCAGGGTAGGGGCGAGCGTGGAGGCAACACAGGCCACCACCAGAAGCTCCGGCCCCAGACGAACGGCTTGCCGGGCCATCGGCCGGTCCACCCGCCAGACTGGCGCGGCCATACCGGTCGCTGCCTCCGCCAGGGAGCCCAGCGTAGAGCAGGTGCAGACCACCAGATCGGCGCCATCGAGAGCCGCGAGCTCGCGCCCAAGCTCCACCCCGATAGCCGCGAGATCGGCTTGCGGCTGCTGCGCCGCCGCCAGCAGGTCCGCGCGAACCCGGTGCTGCAGCGTAACCTGGGGGGCAAGCTCGGCCATCAGGGCAGTGAAGGTTGCGACATGAACGTCGCCGGTGTGGAAGAAGGCGAGGCGCGGCATCGGACACGGGGAGAAAAGAGGTCAGACGGAAGCAGACGGCCACCCGGTTTCACCCTTGGCGAGCGCCCGCCTCGCCCGCTAAGTTAGCCGCGAGGCTTCTCCACCGTCACTCCCTTACGGGTTATCCGATGAATAATTGTTACAGCTGCCGCCTGTGGGCCGGAGAAGGTGTGAGAGAACGGGGGCCGCATGGCATTTGCCATCGTTTTCCGCCGGTCGTGACCGACCGCTACCCGGATGGCAAGTTCCCGCGCACGCTTTCAACCGACTGGTGCGCCGAATGGCGTCCCCATCCGGCCAGCGAGCCGGAACGCGACCTTGAGGCCCCGGAATGGACCCCGATGGAAGCGGAACCGCTGGACGAGACCACTGAGCTGATGAACAAGGCCATTGAAGCCTATCGCCGGCGTTTTCCGCATGCGAGCCACGCCCAGGCCCGCCGTGCCGTCGAGGATCTGATCGACCGCAAGGACGACTGACGGGACCGGGCGCGTCGCTTTCAACCGCCTGCCGGAAGAAAAGCTCAGGCGGCGCGGTTAAGGCGGCTCTCCGCCAGCCTGGTCAGCTTCTCGTCGGCAGCCCGCTCTTCCTGCAGCGTGGCCTCAAACAGACGCTGGCAGTCCTGACGGCCCATTTCACCGGCCCAGGCGATGAGAGTGCCGTAGCGGGTCATCTCATAATGCTCCACGGCCTGCGCCGCGGCGGCAAGTGCCGCGTCCATCACTTCGGAGTTGCCGATGTCACCGGCAATTTCGTCGGCCTCCTTGATGATGCCATCGATGGCCGGGCAGGTGACGCCCTTCGGCTCCATGCCCAGGAGCTCGAACACCTGCTCAAGCCGTTTCACATGGCCATGGGTCTCCTCGAGGTGCAGGGAGAACCCATCTTTCAGCGGGCCATCACTGGCCTTCTTGATCATCTTCGGCAGCGCCTTTTCGATCTGCTTCTCCGCGTAATAGATGTCCTGCAGCGTGTGCATGAAAAGATCATCCATCGACTTGATGTCTTTGGAGAACAAAGCCATTTTCCTATTCCTCCGATGATTTTGGATAGAGCGTCCGGCATCGGGCACCGCTGTCGTAACGCTGCCCGAAACCATGCTCATCCAACAACTGAACACGCCGGTCGTTCCTTCTGCATAAGGGGGTCTGAGGGACGCGGCGGCGGCCAGTTTCATCGCCATGAAATGGCCTCCGTGGCTTGTCATCGCAACCTTAGGCATTACCTTTAGGTTTGGATCCTGAGAAGGCCGGTTCCGGCACAAGGGCTGCCGGCCGCCGGGAAAAAATGCAGGAGAGGCCCATGCGGCGCTTTTTGTGGATCGTCGGTGTTATCGCCGGCCTGCTGGTCGTCAGCATTGGCGGCCTTGCCGTCTATATCACCACCTTCGATCTCAACCGGCTGAAGCCGCGTATCACCGAGGCGATTGAAAAAGCCACCGGCCGCACCGCCGAACTGAATGGCGAGATTTCCTTTACGCCCTCACTGGTCCCGACGGTCAGCATCGCCTCCGTCACCCTCTCCAACGCCTCGTGGAGCAAGCAGCCAACCATGCTGCAGATCGGCTCCCTGGAAGTCACGTTTTCCCTGATGCCCCTTCTGCACAAGGAGGTGCAGATCGACAGCGTCGTGCTCGATGGCGGCATCATTCGCGTCGAGACGAACAAGGCCGGCAAGAGCAATCTGGATTTCAGCACCGGCGACAAACAGGCCGCCAAACAGAGCCTGCAGCAGGCCGGCAATGAAAGCGGCGGCTTCCAGGTGTCTCCCGATATCCGCGAAGTCAGCGTCACCGACACGCATATCGTCGTCGACAACCAGGTGACGGGCCGCTCGATCGACCTCACCATCGACAAGCTGACCCTCGGCGCGGATGCCGATGACGAACCGCTCGATATCGACCTTGCAGGAAAACTGGGCCAGGGCAGCGCCGCGCTCGACCTTTCCGCCGAAGGATCTGCCGGCCCGCTCGCCGCGCTTCTGGACGACCAGCCGGCCAGCGTTGATCTGACGGTCAAGCTCGGCAATTCGAAAACCAGCCTCAAGGGCACACTGGCAAAGCCGCTTTCCATGGCCGGCCTCAAGCTGAGCCTGGCGGCGAGCGCTGATGATTTCAGTGCTCTTGCTCCGGTGATCGGCAGTGTCCCGCCGGATCTCGGCGCCTACAAGCTGAGCGCCGATCTCGCGGGCGATCTGGCCAAAAAGATAGATATTTCTAACCTTGCCCTCACGCTCGGCGACAACAGCCTCAAGGGTTCCGGTTCTCTGGAAGCCCAGACAATGCCGGCCAGGGTCAATCTTGCGCTGACGACCGACACGCTGACGCTGGACCCGTTCCTCGATCTCGGCGACAAGGGCGCCAACAGCGGTGGCACGGATGCGGCAAAGTCCGGCACACCCGTCGGCAAGGTATTCCCCACGAGCCCGCTGGATCTCACAGCGCTGCGGCTGGTGGATGGCAATTTTTCGCTGAAGGCCGGCAAGCTGATCGCTCGCAAGCTGACGGCCGAACCGCTGGATGTGGCCGCCACCCTCAGTGGCGGCAAGCTCACGATCAGCAAGCTTTCCACCAGCATCTATGGGGCGGCCATTACCGGCAATGGCACCGTTGATGGCCATACGAGCCCGGCGGCCGTCGCCCTTGCCGGCGATGCCAAACATGTCGATCTCGGCCGCCTGCTCAAGGAGCTCAAGGTCACCGACAAGCTGGAAGGCACGGTCGACACCAGCTTCGACGTCAAGGGCCGCGGCGCCTCGGTGCATGACATCATGGCCTCGCTGAATGGCAATGGCAGCCTGCTGATGGGCAAGGGCAAGCTGCAGACCAGCGCGCTCGACGAATGGGTGGGCGGTGCCACCACCATGCTGTCCTCGCTGCTGCCCGGCAGCTCCAATGGCTACACCGTCATCCAGTGCGCCGCAGCCCAAATCCCCATCAACAAGGGCATTGCCGAACTGAAGCCGGCGGCCATCGACACCACGAACGTGCTGATCGGGGTCACCGGCACCATCGATCTGGGCAAGGAGCAGCTCGATCTCCAGATCGACCCGCGCCCGAAATCCACCACCCTTACCACCGCCGTGCCGATCAACGTCACCGGTCCGCTGACGAAACCGAGCTTCCGGCCCGACACCACCGCCACCATCAAACGCCTTGGCGGCCTGCTGGGCGGTGCGGCGTTCCCGCCGGCCCTGCTGCTCGGCCTCGGCGACCTCGGCGCCGGCTCGGACGGCCAGCCCTGCATGCAGGATAGTGGCAGCTCCTCCAGCTCCGGAACCGACAGCGGCAGCAGCACCTCCGGCTCGTCCAGCAACCCGGTGGATGCCATCGGCGGGGCGCTCAAGGGGCTGTTCGGGAACTAGGGAGTAGTCCGATGGAAGCGGGTAGCGGCCGGATTATCCCAAGGCCGCTACCCGGCTCTTTTCATTTCGGCGTCACATCCGTCTTCAGGTACTTCTCCGACAGGGTGCGCACGGTGCCGTCCTCAAGCGCGGAACGTATTGCGGCATTGAACATGTCACGCAAGTCCGTGTCGCTCTTGCGCAACCCCAGCGCTTCGCCCTCTCCCCAGACGGGCCCGCCGATCAGCGGTCCGGTGAAAACCAGTTCCCCGCCCATCTCGTCAAAGGCGCTGGAGAAATAGACCGCATCGTCGAAGCCGACATCAATACGGCCAGCCTGCAAATCGAGATCGCGTTCCGGGCCGGTCTTGTATTCCTGAATGTCCGCGACATCGCCGAAATTGTCCCGGATAAACCCCGCATAGGCGGTTGCCGTCATGATGCCGATGGCTTTGCCCTTGAGGGCGGTGCGCAGTGCCTTGATTGCCGGAGCCCCCTTGTTCTCGCCGACGTCCAGTGAAACGGTGGTTCCGGTGCCAGAGATATTCGCCAGCGATCCGTTTTTCGCTGTCGCGAAGCCGGCCGGCGTGGAAGCGTAGGGTATTGAAAAATCAATCACCTGCCGGCGCTCATCCGTAATAGCCAGCGCGTCCATGATGACATCGAACTTGCCGGCATTCAGGGCGGTGATCATGCCGTCCCAGTCAGAGGCCACCAGTTTGCACTCAACATTCATGCGGGCGCACAGAACCTTGGCCAGTTCCGGCTCAAAGCCACCGAGAGTGCCATCCGCATTGGTCGTGTTCCACGGGGCGTAAGCCCCTTCAAGCGTAATGGTAACCGTCTTCCATTCCTTGGCGGAAACCGGGCCCGCCAGAAGAGCTGCGACGGCAGGTAAACAGACAACCCAAGAGAATAAACGCATTGCTGAATTCCGGAAAAAGAGGGGAGGACGCGATCAGAAGACGGTCAGGCTGCCCGACCGTAAAAGCCAACCTGTTCGTCGGCATTCATCGTGACGTTCTGCCGCTCATAGAAAGAGAAGACGGCGATCATCCGGTCGAGCGCTCCGGAAACCGGTGTCACACGATGGGCCGTGTTCTTGCCTCGGAAGACATTCAGCACGCCCGGCATTGCGGTCAGCGCTTTTACTTCCGGATCCAGTCCGGCCAGCAAACGCTCCACACCGGCGTAATTCGGATTATCGTCGCTCCTCAGGTCGGTTCGATACTCAAACTGCCCGCCAGCCAGCGGGGCCTGAAGCAGCAAAGTTGTGGTAAATTCCGAGCGGTCGAAATGCCAGTTCAGGGCCTCGCCATCGCGATAGGACATGACGTTGGCTCGCGCCAGCGGATCTGACATCCGGTAGAGAACCGGCTTGTCCATGGTCGCCGCCAAAAAAACCGCCAGCGGCTCATACTCGTAGATCGTCAGGACGAGGCTGTTCTGGAGCTGATCGGCACACAGGGTGTGGCTTACGGTTTCTACCTGACGCAACGCCGGGTGGTCCGGCTCAAGGCCCGGCATTTCCCGACGGAAATAAATGTTGTGGCTGCGCTTATGGGTAAATGCCTCGCGGTCCATTACCGGCCGGATTTGGCCGACAGCTTTTTCC
Organism: Radicibacter daui; assembly: GCA_030657355.1. Taxonomy (GTDB): domain Bacteria; phylum Pseudomonadota; class Alphaproteobacteria; order Radicibacterales; family Radicibacteraceae; genus Radicibacter; species Radicibacter daui. Next base: position 139,629 of record CP131057.1, on the reverse strand, counting down.
GCAACGCCCGGCCGCAAAAAACCGTCCAGATTATACATGCCGTCCCCGGCAAGCTCCGCCCGGCACCGCTCCACCAGCCTTGTCCAGTCGGCACTGCCGGGCCGGTCCAGTGGATAACGCTCAAGGTCAATGATCTGGTCCATATGTGCCTTCCTCAAGAGATGGGCGCACAGGGTGATTGAAAAGGAAACCTTGCGACAACGGCAGAAATTATTAGCATCCCTCTATAAAAACTTATGCTGGATGCTGCCTTGGATAGATTACCTCCCCTCAATTCCCTGAAGGCGTTCGTGGTCTCCGGCCGCACCAGCAGTTTCGCGCTGGCCGCGCGTGAGCTGGGTGTCTCCGCAGCCGCAGTCAGCTTGCAGGTCCGCAATCTGGAGCGCTGGTTCGGCAAGCAGCTGTTCCGGCGAACCGGCAACCGGATCGCCCTGACCGACGCCGGACATCTGGTTTTTGCACAGGCAGCTCACGCCTTTGGCGAATTGGCCGACATGGCCCGCCGCATTACGGAAGGGGAAAGCCGGCCGCGCCTCGTGGTGAGCGTGCCCTTTTCTCTGGCAGAGACATGGCTGGCACCGCGACTTGTGCGTCTGATCGAGCTCTATCCACAGATGACCTTCGACCTACGTGTGGAGGACGATCCCATTGACCTGCAGCGGCACAATATCGACATCCGCATCAGCTATGGAGAGTTCCCCTATTCTGGCCTGGTTGCCGTACCCCTGCTGCATGACGATGTGTTGCCGGTCTGCAGCCCATCTTTCTGGCGCCGTCATGACCTGGCCAGCACTGGCCTTGCACAGGTGACGGACAATCTCTTCATCCACACAAAATGGGGGGAGGCCTACGCATCGCACCCAAGCTGGGCAGACTGGTTTGCCCGGGCAAATATCGAACGGCGGCCAGACCCCGCCAAGGGGCGACGGGTCGGCCTCTCCAGCCTTGCCATCAGTGCTGCCCGGCTGGGCCTCGGCATTGCCCTCGGCCAGCGCAGCATGGCGCTGAACGATCTTGAGGCGGGACAACTGGTTGCGCTGTCCTCAATCTCGCTGCGCCTTGGCCATCCTTACCGGGCGCTGGTATTGCAAACCCGGCAGGACCGCCCGGACATCCGGCATTTCCTGTCCCTGATGGGCAAACTTTCCCCGCTGGATGCCGCGCTACCCACCGACCACAAGGACGGCGGGCTTACCGCTTCAGGAGCGTAACCCCAGCGTCGTACGCCATTGCCGCAGGAAAATCCGGCGCTTCACATCGTCGAGATGCACCAGCAGCCCGGGGCCGAGGCGGATCGGGCGCAGCGGCCCCTTGGCGGCGGCGACGAGATCATGGGCGGAGGCGGCTTCGGGGCGCACGGCGCCGAGGGAGGACTGGTTTGCCAGTACCTGCTGGCCGGTGAGCGACAGCACGAAGTCGAGGAAACGCGCCCCGAGCTCCGGGTGCGGCGCAGCCTTGGGCAGGAAGGCGATGCGGGAGAGCACCAGCATATAGTCGGATGGCAGGGCGATGCCGATATCCGGGTTGCGCTCCGCCCAGCGCTGCGCATAGGAGCCGAGCGCGTTATAGGCCAGCGCATAGCGCCCCTCGGCAAGGCCGTCCATCATCCGCGAGGTGGTGCCGAGGCGTTGGGGCTCACGCTCGGCCATCGCCAGCATCAGGTCCCAGAAGGCCGGGGTCTGGCGGCTGTCCTGCGTCGCCATCAGATAACCGACGCCGCTATCCTCGATATCGTAAGTGGCAATGCGCCCTTCGTAAATTTCAGGATGCTCATGCAGCTGGTCGATCAGTTCCCAACGCGATTGCGGCGGCTCCACCTTGCCGAAGAACTTGCGGTTATAGGCAAAGACCGCCGGCTCGAAGGTGAAGCCGAAAGCCTCGTTGCGCCACACCGCCCAGTCCGGCAACCCTTCCGTGGCTGCAGAGGAGTGATGCAGCGCATAACCGTCATTCACCAGCTTGATCTGGAGGTCCATGGAGGAGCTCATCATCACATCCGCCACCGGCAGGCCTTTTGCCGTGGCGTCGAGAAAGCCCTCATAAAGATCGCGCGTGCCGAGATCGGAATAATCGATGGTGATATCCGGATTGGCCTGCTGGAAAGCCTCGATCACCGGCACCATCGCCTCGATATCGGTGGCGGCATCAATGCGCAGCCGCCGCGGACCGCCGGCAAAGGTGAGCGCACGCGCCGGGCGGATACCCGCGGCGAAACCGGCGCCCATCGCCGCGCCTGCGGCCATTCCGGCGACAAAGCGCCGGCGCGAAGCCAGCCGGGTCTTCATTCCGCCGCCTCCCTGCTGCCGCTACGATCCCTGAAGCCGTGCGGCAATTCCACATGCACCAGCAGCCCCCCCGGATGCGGCGCATCGCCCAGCATGATCGAGCCGCCATGCCGCTCGACAATGTGGCGCACGATGGCCAGACCGAGCCCGGCGCCATCGCCCCGCCCGCTGAGCCGCCGGAAACGTTCGAACACCCGCTGCCGCTCGTTTGCCGGAATGCCGGGTCCGTCGTCCTCCACCTCGATGAGCGCCCCCTCCTGTCCGTAAGGCGAAAGCCGCACCGTCACCACGCCGCGCTCGCGGCCATGGCGCAGAGCGTTATCAACAAGATTGGTCAGCATTTCATGGAGCAGCACGGCATCACCGATGAGCTGCCGGCCCGCGGCACTGCCCTCCAGCCCCAGATCGATGTCGCGTGATGCGGCGGCCGGCACCATCTCGCGCACCACATCGGCCGCCAGGGCATCGATGGCCACGGCCTCCTGCGCCACGCCCACCGTCTGGTCGCTGGCACGCGCATGGGTCAAAAGCTGGGTGGCAAGACGGCTGGTGCGCTGGGTGGTTGCCAGCAGTTCTGCCACGCTGGAGCGCAGGCGCGCCTCATCCCGCTCCCGGAGCGCCAGCTGCGCGCTGGTCTGGATGGCGGCCAGTGGCGTACGCAACTGGTGCGAGGCATCGGCGATAAAGCGCTCCGTCACCGCAATGCTGTGGGCAAGGCGCTGCATCACGGTGTTGACCGCCGCCACCACATGGCGGACCTCGCTCGGCACATTGGCCTCGATGGGAGAAAAATTGTCCGGACTGCGGGCGAGGATCGCTGCCTGCAGGCGGCCGAGCGGGGCAAGGCCACGGCTGATACCGAACCAGGCGATGACGCAGGTCGCCGCCACCAGAAGGGCAAAGCGCACGCCGCTGGCGACCACAAGGTCGCTCGCCAGCCGGTCGCGCTCGCCGCGCGTCTGCGCCACCGCCACTTCGGCGTCGGCGGCCTGGCGGCCGAGCAGGATCGGCTGCTTCAGCACCGCCACACGGATTGGCTCGCCGCGATAAACGGCATCGAAGAACACCGCATTACCGTCAGCGCGGAACTTGCCCGCCTGCGGCTCATGGGGAAGGTCCGGATAGCCGGTGATGAAGGCGCCGCCCGGCCCCTGCACGCGATAAAAGACACGGTCCTGCGCCGTCGAGCCCAGCATCTCCAGCGCGACCGACGGCAAGTCCACCTCCAGTCCGCTATCGCCAAAGATGATACGCTCGGCAATCGCCGCGGCAGAAGCACCCAGCAGACGGTCATAGGCCCGGTCGGAAGCATTGATGGCACCGCGGCTGGCATCCACCAGCATCGCCGCGGTCAGGGTCAGCAGCGGCACCAGCAGCCAGATCAGCAGGCGCCGTTTGAGCGACCAGCCGCGCCGTATCATGAAACCGCCACCTCCGGCGGATCGAGGTAATAGCCGAGGCTGCGCACGGTGCGGATGGAAAGCCCGGCCGCCGCCAGCCGCTTGCGCAGACGGTGGACATAGATTTCGATGGAGGCAAGCGAGGCATCGTCGCCGAAATCGAAGATGTGGCCGGCAATCTGCTCCTTGGCCACCACCTCGCCCACCCGGCTCAGCAGCACTTCCAGCACGCCCATTTCCCGGCGCGGCAGGTCGATGAGCGCCCCGTCCACCGTCACGGTGCGCGCCCGCCGGTCCAGCTCGATGCGGCCATGCACCAGCCGGTTGTCACCCTGGCCGGCACTGCGGCGCAGCAGGGCGCGCACCCGCGCCTCCAGCTCCGGCAGGTCGAACGGTTTGGCGAGATAATCATCCGCCCCGGCATCAAGCCCCGCCACCCGCTGCGGCAGTCCGCCGGAAGCGGTCAGCATGATCACCGGCACCGCATCGCGGCGCTGGCGCAGCCGGCGCAGCACCTCAAGACCGGAGCAACCGGGCAGGCCGAGATCGAGCAGCACGAGGTCATAGCGCTCATGGCGCAGGATGGAATCGGCTTCCTCCCCATCCATACAAAGATCGACGGCATATCCTCCCGCCTTCAGCGCCCGCGACAGGTTCGCTGACAGGTCCGGATCGTCTTCGACCACCATGATGCGCATTCAAAAACCCTCGGCCATCCGGCGACAAACTGCTCTTTTCGCCAAGAAAACAGCCCCTTGCAACTTCCCGTGTCGGAGCTACGGCAATTTTATGGCATAGTCATGCGCGAAAGCGGGCAGCAATGAAAGGTTAATGACAGCTTCGACCAGTAGACTGCCAGCCGGCGCCCCGTCCGGGCCTTTTCGTCTCCGGAGTGGCCAATAACGGGCGAAACGCCACGAAATAGGAAAACCAGGGAGAAATAGCCAAATGCGTTTCCTGTCTTCACTTGCGGCTCTGGCCGTTACGGCGCTGGTCGCCACCGGTGCCGTTGCGGCCCCCGACAAGCCGGAATGCCTTGCCGGTGCCAAGCCCGGCGGTGGCTTTGACCTGACCTGCCGCCTTGCCGCCGAAACCCTGCTGTCCACCGGCGCCATCAGCAAGCCGATGGCCGTGAACTACATGGAAGGCGGCGTTGGCGCTACTGCGTACAACCACGTCATCGGCAGCCGCAACAACGATGCGAACCTGATCGTGGCCGCTTCTTCCGGCTCCGCGCTGCTCATCTCGCAGGGCAAGTTCGGCAAGTATGACGAAAACGCCGTGCGCTGGCTGGGTGCCATCGGCGCCGACTACGGCGTGCTCGCCGTTGCCGCCGACAGCCCGATCCAGGACCTCAAGGGCCTGATCGACGCCTACAAGGCCAATCCGGCTGACTTCCCGGTTGGCGGCGGCGGTGCCGTCGGCAGCCAGGACTGGATGAAGCTGGCCCTCATCGCCCAGCAGGCCGGCGTTGCGCCGAAGGAAATGCGCTACGCCGCGCTCGAAGGCGGCGGCGCCGTTCTCACCGCCCTGCAGGGTGGCCATGTGAAGATCGCCTCCGGCGACGCTTCGGAAATGTGGCAGCACCACCTCGCCGGCAAGATCCGCATCCTCGCGGTTCTGGCCGATGAGCGCCTGCCGGGCGACATGAGCGAACTGCCGACTGCCAAGGAGCAGGGCTTCGACATCAGCTGGCCGATCTGGCGCGGCTTCTATGTCGGCCCGAATGTCAGCGACGCTGACTACAACTGGTGGGTCGATGCGTTCAAGAAGCTGGTGGACACCCCCGAGTTCCAGGCGGCTCGCCAGGACCGTGGCCTGTTCCCGTACAACAAGATCGGCGCCGACTATGACGCGCAGGTCAAGGCTGACGTTGCCCGCTTCAAGCAGCTGGCCAAGGAAGCCGGCCTCTAAGTCATGAGGCCAGCCGGTGCGGAGGGCTGATGCCCATCCGCACCGGCACATTTTTTATCAAGATAAATCACGGGCGGGTTGCCCCCAGGGCCCACCCATGTCCTCCCCCCGAGGCGCTAGCATCATGTCCAAATCCGCCATTGAAGGACCCGTGCCCTTTGGGCAGAGGGTTCCTGGCATCGTCCTGTTCGTCTTTGCCATTATCTTCGGCATTGGCTCCTGGAATATCGAATACAGCTTCTCCTCCGACCCGCTCGGACCGACGGCTTTCCCGCTGCTGCTCGCCGGCATTCTCGCCGTGCTGTCGCTCTGGCAGATCGCCGTTCCGGGTCCGCAGGTCTCCTGGCCGCAGGGGCGCCTTCTCCTCAAGATCGTCGTCCTGCTGGCGCTCTGCTTCCTGACAGCCTCCACCTATCCGGTTCTGGGCTTCCCGGTCTCCACCTTCATCCTGTGCGTCGGTGTGGCGCTGATGTTTGAAGCGAGCCTCCGCAACGCGGTGATCTCCGGCGTCGGCAACGCCGCGTTCTGGTACTTCATCTTCACCATTCTGCTCGACATCCCGCTGCCGCTCGGCTCGGTTTTCGGAGGCTGAAGCCATGTCCCTTGATTATCTCTGGACGGGCTTTGAAACAGCCCTCATCTGGTACAACCTGCTGTTCGGTCTTGCCGGCTGTTTCCTCGGCACCATCGTCGGCGCCCTGCCGGCCATCGGTCCGATCAACGGCATCGCCCTGCTGCTGCCGCTGCTCTACACCTTCGGCGTTCCGGCCGAGAGCACGCTCATCATGCTCGCCGGCATCTATTATGGCGCCGAGTACGGCGGACGCATTTCCTCCATTCTCATCAACGTGCCCGGCGATGCCGGCGCGGTGATGACTGCGCTTGACGGCAACCCGCTCGCCCGTCAGGGCAAGGCTGCCGAAGCGCTCGCGATCTCCGGCCTCAGCTCCTTTACCGGCGGCATCCTGGCGGTCATCGGCCTTGCCATCTTCGCCCCGCTGCTCGGCAAGATCGCCATCGGCTTCGGCCCGGCCGAATATTTCGTGCTGATGGTGTTCGCCTTCGCCACACTCGGCTCGATGGTCGGCGACCAGCCGGTCAAGACCCTCATCGGCTGCGCCATCGGCCTCATGGGCGCCACGATGGGCATCGATCCCACCTCCGGCGCCTACCGCTTCACCTTCGATGTGCCGGAACTCAATGACGGCATCGAGTTCATCGTGCTGGTGATCGGTCTCTTCTCCGTCAGCGAAGTGCTGACGATGCTGGAGCACACGCACCACGGCACGTTGCAGCCGATCAAGGTCAACAAGGGTTTTCCGAGCTGGAGCCTCATCAAGTTCTGCATCCCCTCCACGCTGCGCGCCTCGGTCATTGGCTTCATCGTCGGCGTTCTGCCGGGCACCGGTGCTTCCGTCTCCAGCGCGATTGCCTACACCACCGAAAAGCGCCTGCTTGACAGCAAGGGCACCTTCGGCAAGGGCGATTTCCGCGGCCTTGCCGCGCCGGAAGCGGCGAACAACGCCGCCGCCGGCGGTGCTTTCGTGCCGATGCTTACCCTCGGCGTGCCGGGCAGCGGCACCACGGCGGTGATGCTGGGCGCACTGATGCTCTACAACATCCAGCCGGGTCCGCAGCTCTTCGTCGAGCATCCGGAACTGGGTGGCGGCCTCATCGCCTCCATGTTCATCGGCAACATCCTGCTGCTGCTCATGAACCTGCCGATGGTGCAGCTCTTCGTGCGCATCCTGCAGATCCCGAACTGGCTGCTGATCCCGGGCATCCTGGTGCTGTCGTTCCTCGGCATCTACTCCACCTACCAGGATGTGTTCTCGATCTACCTGATGCTGGGCATCGGTGTGCTGGGTTACCTGGCCCGCAAAGCCGGGTTCGATCTTGCGCCCATCATTCTCGGCTTCGTGCTGGGCAAGGTGGCGGAAACGAACCTGCGCAACGCGCTCGCCCTCAGCGGCGGCGAGCTGGGCATCCTGTTCAGCAGCACCATCTGCATCATCCTCTGGGTCATGGCAGCGGCCATTGCGGTCATGCCGTTCTATATCAAGCGTCGTCAGCGCAAGCAGGCCGAAGCAGAAGCCAGAGCAGGAACGGCCTGACGAACACTTCGATCTGCGAGCAAATGAAAAGGCCGCCGGAAACCTTCCGGCGGCCTTTTCATTGGGCCTGCTGCCTTGCGGACAGGCGGGGTCGGTGGGTGCGTTGGCTGACGTGAACGCTTACGGCCGGGAGTTTCGCGGGTGGCCCTGGCAAGGCCCCGCGCAAGAGGTTCAAACGCCTTGTTCGCGCCTAGAAGCTGTGGCCGACTTCCGCCTGGACGCGGCCGGAGCCGAGCCACATGGAAAGCTCGACATCCTCGCCGAACGGCATGGACATGTAGCCCCGCTCCACGGAGCGCACGCGGGCAACATAGTCCGGGCAATAATCCGCATTGTCGGCAACAACGATGGCACCCGGCCTCAGGCGGCTTTCGATGAGGCTCAGAATGTCCGGATAAAGCGCCTTGGCGCCATCCAGCAGCAGCATATCCACCGTCTCCGGCAGATTGACGGCCAGCGTTTTCAGCGCATCCCCTTCGCGGATTTCCGCGAGATCGATAAGCCCGCCTTCCGTCAGGTTGGCACGGGCCCGCCTGACCTTCGAGGGTTCAAACTCGGTCGTAATCAGGTGGCCGCCGCCATTGTCGCGCAGGGCCGCTGCCAGATGCAGGGTCGAAATGCCGAAGGAAGTGCCGAACTCGATGATGGTGCGAGCCCGGCAGCTGCGCGCCAGCATGTAAAGCAGAGTGCCGGTTTCGCGCGAGACCGCCAGCGGCATGTCTTTCAGCCAGCCATAAAGGTCGAGATAGTCCGTCTTGCTGCGCATCAGGCGTCCGCGCTCTTCCGGCGACAGCGCCTCCACCTCGGGCACGCTGAGCGGAGCGGCGTCGGCCGCAGCCTCGAACAGCCGGTTGATAAGGGCGGCCACCGGGCGGGAGGTCAGGGTGGTCATCCGGGTCTCCGATAGTTGAAGAAAGGCGCCCTGTTGCGCCCTCGCGGCAAAAATACGAATAATTCGTCAGTTTCACTATTCGCATCCCGGAATGCCGCCATGACCGACCGTAAATCCGCGCGGATTTCCTCACGAAAACAACCCCGGCAAGCCCGCTCCACCGAACTGGTAAGTGCCATCCTGGAGGCTGCTGTTCAGGTTTTGGCGCGGGAGGGCGCGCAGCGTTTCACCACCGCGCGCGTGGCGGAAAAGGCCGGCGTCAGTGTTGGCTCGCTCTATCAGTATTTCCCCAACAAGGCGGCCATCCTGTTTCGTCTGCAAAGCGACGAATGGCGGCAAACCTCTACGCTGCTGCGCGACATCCTCGGCGAACGGGAAAAACCGCCGCTTGAACGGCTGCGGGCGCTGACGCTCGCCTTCATCCGCTCGGAATGCGAGGAAGCGGCAATCCGCGTTGCACTTGCCGATGCCGCCCCGCTCTATCGCGATGCGCCGGAAGCGCAGGAGGCGCGGGCCGCAGCGGAGGACATCATGCAGCGCTTCATGCAGGAGGTTCTGCCGGACGCCCCGGAGCCGGCGCGCCGGCAGGCCGGTGACCTCATCACCACCACGCTCAGCGCCGTGGGCAAACAATTCTCCGAAGCGCCGCACGAGGCGGTGGAGATCGACGCCCAGGCCAATGCCATGGCAGACATGTTCTGTGCCTGGCTGCAGATCCAGCAGCATCGCTAAGCAGGCTTGCGAGTTTTTGCCGGCCGTCAGGTCTGACCCTTGATTTTTTTAGATATTCTGGCCTGCCGGCCCTTGAAGCGCCACACTTTCTGCCCCATCTGGCGGGGGAGAAAGCGGCCACCTCGCGCCTTATCCGCCAGCCTGCTCGTCGCGGGTGGCAATCGCCTTCACCAGATTGAGCAGATATTCCCGTAATTTCCGGTCAGGGATACGATAATAGGCGCTGATCAGCTTCAGCGTGTCAGGATCATCCAGCCCGGAGCGCCCGCCCGGACGTCCCGCGTCCCCGCCCGGCCCCGGCGCCAGTTCGACCACCGGCGCCATGCCCGGCATCGGCAGCCCTTCAAAGAAGTAGGAGACAGGAACCCCGAGCACCCGGCTGATGGCAAACAGCGTGCTGGCGGAAATGCGGTTGGAGCCGCGCTCGTATTTCTGCACCTGCTGGAAGGCGATGCCCAGCGCATCACCCAGCGCCGTCTGCGACATGCCCAGCAGCTTGCGCCGCACCCGGACGCGGGTGCCGACATGTTCATCCACCCTCTCCCGCTCGGAGGGCAGCAGTTCCCGGTCGGGTTGCATGGCAGCCTTGGCGATACGGCCCATCAGTTATCCCTTTTTGCCATTGAGGGGTGGCTGGCAGACGAGAGACCAAACAGGCCCGCCCCGGGGGTGGCGGACATCAAGCGAAACGAAGATGGTTACTGGAATAATGCAATCCGCAGTCGTATCCGACGATAGCAAAACCACCAGAACAAGTCCAGATACCATAATACCAATCATGCGGGGGCCGAAGCCCGCTTCCCGCGCTTTCAGGCCGAGCACTCATGGACGATGACCGCCTTCCGACCGATTTTGTTGTCCGCGCCGCCCTGCGCGAGTGCGACCTTGCCGCCGTGCCGGCCATGCTCCTGCACAAGGGCGAGGCGAACAGCGGCACCATCGTGGTGAAGCTCAACCTGCTGGACGGCACCTGCCAGATCCTGACCCAGGCCCGCGACGGCGAAGGCAGGCTCGGCTGGATGCGCCTTTATCCGCAAGGCCCGAAGCCCGAGCGGGATGCCGATGCCTATATCGAGCGCTCGATCAAACGCGACCCGGACATCTGGGTGGTCGAGATCGAACACCGGCAGGGCTGGCACCCGTTCCAGGGGCCGGCCATCGACTGACCAGACCACTTGCCGGAGCGGTTATTGACGCCATCGGCAGAACATAGTTAGCCGGATAACGGACATATCCTTACCGGCAGATGTATGGAATGTTACGGCGCCGTGCCGGCAGTTGCGATAGCATCAAGGCTGCGCCTTCGTGGGAAGTGCCTCCATGTCGCTCCAGACGAGTTTCCTGACCGACCCCGCCACCCTGCGCGCCATTTCCGAGCGCCAGCCCAACATCATGGTCGATGCGCTGACGGAGTGGCTGGTCGATCAGTCGCTCTCGACCCCTGCGCTCGACCAGGTGGTGGCCGGGACCTGCGAGCGGCTTTATGCCGCCGGCGTGCCGATCAGCCGTGTCATGCTGGGATACCGCACGCTGCACCCGATGCTGCGGGCGCGCAGCTTCGTATGGGAACGCGGCAAGGAGATCGAATCTTTCGACCACCGCCATTTCGCCGACGGCGAAGACAGCCGCCTCGACAAGCCACTGGACAAGCCCGGCGACAACAAGAGCACCGACGACCGCGCCGTATGGGCGCGCAGCCCGATGAGCTACATCCTCGAGCACAAGGTCCCGATGCTGCGCCGGCGCCTCACCGGCCCGGAAAAGATGCTCGATTTCCTGGTGCTGGAGGAGCTGGCGGAGGACGGCCACACCGATTATCTCGCCATCGCCACCGAGCTCGGCCGCCCGCTGCCCGGACATCCCGGCCCGATGCTGGAGCACGGGGTCATCTGCTCCTGGACCACCGATGCTCCGGAGGGCTTCACCAAGGCGCATCTGGCCGACATCATGCGCGTGCAGCGCCGCATGGCCGTCACTCTCAATGTCGGCATCAAGTGGGAGATGGCGAACAATCTCGCCACCACCTATCTCGGCCCCGATGCCGGCCAGCGGGTGCTCGCCGGCAAAATCCGCCGCGGTGACGGCGAGAGCATATCGGCCGTCATCTGGTTTTCGGATCTCCGCAACTCCACCGGCCTTGCCGAGAGCATGCCGCCGGAAAATTTCCTGCGCCTGCTCAACCGCTATTTCGAATGTACCGCCGGCGCCGTGCTGGCGGAGGGCGGTGAAGTGCTGCGTTTCATCGGTGACGCCGTGCTCGCCATCTTCCCGCAGGTTTCTGCCGAGGAAGGCGCCCGCCGGGCCCGCCGGGCCATGCAGGAAGCCCTGCGCCGGCTGGAGGAGTGGAACCAGCGCCGCCTCGAGCATGGCAAACTGCCCATCGGTATCGGCATCGGCCTTCACTGCGGCGAGGTGATGTTCGGCAATATCGGCGTGCCGGAACGGCTGGAATTCTCCGTCATCGGCCATGCCGCCAACACCGCCTCCCGCCTCGAAAGCCTGACCAAGGAGCTGGGAGAGCCCGTCATCGTCAGCGCCAATTTTGCCGCGTTGCTGCCGAACGAACACTGGCGTTTCCTTGGCGATCACGCCCTTCGCGGAACTTCTGGCGCTGTCGGGCTGTTCGCGCCGGTGGTGCGGAACTAACTTCACTTTATCGATCAGGGCATGAAGGCGGGCGAAGGCCCGTCTCCGGCTCCGGGGCAAAGCGAAAAACAGGAAGCGGAAACCCGCAGTGGAAAAAGGTATTTTTTCCTTCACGCTGAGATACAGCCGCACACAGCAGATCGTGCTGCTGGCCCTGATCTTCGGCTCCTTCCCCTTTCTTTATTATTCGCTCGACCTGCCCAAGCAGATCGTCAACGAAGCCATCGGCGGCTCGGGCTTTCCCAAGCCGCTGCTGGGTGTCCAGTTCAGCCAGCTGCAATATCTGGCGATCCTCAGCGGCCTGTTCCTGGCGCTGGTGCTGATCAATGGCGCCTTCAAATACATCATCAGCGTCTATACCGGCGTGATGGCCGAGCGGCTTTTGCGCCGCCTGCGCTTCATGCTGCTTCATCGCATCATCCGCTTCCCGCTGCCGCATTTCCGGAAAGTCAGCCAGGGCGAGATGGTGGCGATGATCACCACGGAATCCGAGGCGCTCGGCGGTTTCGTCGGTGACAGTTTTTCCGTGCCGGCCTTCCAGGGCGGCGTGCTGATCACCACCCTCTTTTTCATCGCCAAGCAGGACCCGATGATGGGTCTGGCCGCCATTGCGCTTTATCCGGTGCAGGCCCTTATCATCCCGCGCCTCCAGCGCCGGGTGAACCAGCTGGGCAAGCAGCGCGTGCGCCATGTGCGCAAGCTTTCCGAGCGGATCGGCGAGCTGGTCTCCGGCGCGCCCGACATCCATGCCAACGATACCAGCCGCTATGAACTCGCTGCTTTTTCCGACCAGCTCGGCGAGATCTACGATGTCCGTTTCGACATCTATAACAAGAAGTTTTTTATCAAGTTTCTCAACAACTTCCTTGGGCAGCTGACGCCGTTTTTCTTCTATTCGATCGGCGGTTTCCTCGTCATCGACGGCGATCTGTCCTTCGGTGCGCTCGTTGCCGTGCTCGCCGCCTACAAGGACCTGTCAGCCCCATGGAAGGAGCTTTTGACCTGGTACCAGACCATGATGGATACCAAGGTCAAATACGACCAGCTGGTCGAGCAGTTCGAGCTGCCGACGCTGATGGACGAAACCCTGCTGATCGACGGGCAGGAAGACCCGCCCCTGCTGGAAGGCCCGCTGACCGCCACAAATCTTCAGCTGGCGGATGATGATGGCGGGCGCGTGCTCGACGGTATTTCCTTCACCATGCCGCTCGATTGCCACGGCGCCATCATCGGCCCCGGTGGCAGCGGCAAGGGCGACCTCGCCCGGCTGCTGGCGCGCCAGTTCCTGCCGACGGGCGGGCGCCTGACCGTAGGGTCGACAGACCTAGCCTCCCTGCCCGAGGCCGTCACCGGCCGGCGTATCGGCTATGTTGATGCAGAGGCCTATATCCGCGCCGGCACCATCCGCGACAACCTGCTCTATGGCATCCGCAACTATCCCCGCCACGGCAATGACGGTGTGCCGGCCGACCGGCTGAAGCGCCTTGATGAGAGCCTTGCCGCCGGTAACAGCGCCTTCGACATCAATGCCGACTGGATCGATACCGAGGCGCTGGGATATGGCGACCGCGACGGACTGGTACAAGCAGGCGTAGCCGCGCTCAAGCTGGTGCGGCTGGAGGAGGATATCTTCAGCGCCGGCCTGCGCAGCCCGGTCAATCCGGAGCGCCATCCGGCTCTTGCCGAAAAACTGCTGACCATCCGCAGCGGCTTCCGCGAAAGGCTGGACGATCCGGCGATTGCCGGCCTTGTCGAAGTGTTCGACCGCGAGCGCTTCAACCAGAACGCCTCGATTGCCGAGAACATCCTGTTCGGCACCCCGCTCGACGACCGCTTGCGGCAGGAGCACATCGCCGAGCAGGCCTATGTCATGCACATCCTCGATGCGGCCGGCCTGCGCGAGCGTTTCCTGCGGGTAGGCCACGATATCGCCGGGCTGATGCTGGAAATCTTCCGCGACCTGCCGCCGGGACATGAATTCTTCGAGCGCTACAGCTTCATCGATCATGAAGACCTGCCCGATTTCCAGCGCATGCTGGGCGTGGTGCGCCAGTCCGGCTTTGCCGCGCTGCCGGCACCGGACCGCGCGCGGCTCATCAGCCTTACCTTCCGCATGGTGCCGGCCCGCCACCGCCTCGGCCTCGTCGACGAGGCGATGGAGGAGGATGTCCTCAAGGCCCGGCGCCTGTTTGCCGAGCGCCTGCCGGAAGATCTGAAGGACGCCGTCGCCTTTTTCGAGGTCGACCGGTTCAAGGCCGATGCCTCCATCAGCGACAACATCCTCTTCGGCAAGGTGGACAGCCTGCGCCCCGATGCCGGTGCCCGCATCGGGGCCGCCCTGCGCGACCTCATCCAGTCAGAGGGTGTCTATGAGGAAGTGCTGCAGGTCGGCCTGGAGATGGAAACCGGCATTGCCGGCAAACGCCTTACCGTCGAGCAACGCCAGAAGCTGGCGCTCGCCCGCGCCATCCTCAAGCGCCCGCAGCTTCTCATCATCAACGAAGCGCTGAGCGCGCTGGAACCCGCCCTGCGCGAAGCCATCCTCACCGACCTCGACGAGACGATGAAGGATCGCGGCCTGCTGTGGATCGAGAGCGCCCTGCCGGAGAATATCTCCTTCGATCTCGTCATCCGTATGGATAGCGGCCGCATCGCCGGCATCGAGCGCTCGGGCGAGCTTATGGCGGCCGAACCCGCCGCCGAGCAGCAGGATGACGCCAGCCGGCCGCAACGCCAGTCCACCGCCCTCGGCCGCGAGGTCGAGGTGCTGTCCGCCATTCCCTTCTTCAAGGGCATGGATGCCTCCCGCCTCAAGCTGCTGGCCTTCGCCGCCGAACGGCGTGTGTTTCAGCCCGGCGAAATCATCGTGCGCCAGGGCGAAAAGGGCGACCGCGCCTATGTGGTGCTGGATGGCAGCGTGGACATCATCCTGCAGAGCGATCAGGGCATCCAGACCATCGCCACCCGCGTGGGCCGTGAGCTGATCGGCGAGCTGGCGCTGCTGACGGAAGCCCCGCGCACCGCCACCATTCGTGCCCGCGAGAAGGTGGAGGCGATGGTGATTACCAGCGAGCTCTTCTTCAAGCTCATCCAGGAAAACGCCGCCGTCACCCTCAACCTCACCCACATCCTCGCCAAGCGCCTGACGGATACGCTGAGGGTCAATCATTGAGAATGCGGTGCTGTTGAGATAAGGTAGTCAAAGGTATTACCCTCAGGAGGCTTCGATGCCTGCCCCCACATCTGTCAAACTGGATGATGCGCTGAAGGACCGTGTGCAGCAACTTGCCGCCCGCCGGCAGCGCTCGACCCATTGGGTTTTGCGCGAGGCAATCGAGCAATATGTCGAGCGGGAGGAAAAGCAGGAGGCCTTTCGGCAGGATGCCCTTTCCGCATGGGAACATTACAGGCGCACCGGCAAGCACGTCACTGCTGCAGAAGCCGACGCGTGGCTGGAGAAGCTTGAAGCCGGGGAAGATGCGGAGCCGCCCTCTTGCCACGACTGATCTGGACAGCCGGGGCGCTCACCGACATCCAGCGGCTCTATCGCTTTCTTGCTGTTAAAGATCCCGATGCGGCACGACGTGCCGTTGAGGCAATACGCCAACAAACACGAATACTGGCTGCACAACCGCACCTCGGTCGCCCTGCTGACGGCATGGCGGAACCCTTTCGCGAATGGCTGGTCGATTTTGGCAATAGCGGTTATGCCGTCCGCTACCGCATTTCAGACGATGCCATTGTGATGCTTGCCGTAAGGCACTTTCGGGAGGCCGGTTACCTGTAACCAGCCGGGACCTGGCTCCCCTCAGTTAAGCACCAGCAGCGATCCATTCAGCAGCGAGGCAAAGGCTACCCACAGCGCGTAGGGCAGGAAGAGCAGCGCCACCACGCGCTCCCGGCGCCAGGCGAGCGCCATAATGGCGAGGATCGTCACCAGCAGCGCGAGGATAACGGCAAGGCCGGCCGCCATCAGATGCGCGCCGAAGAAGGTGGGCGACCACAGGAAATTAAGCGCCAGCTGCACGCCCCACAGCTTCATGAGGAGGCTGCCGCGCAGCCCGCGCCACAACCGCCAGCCGGCAATCGCAATCAGGATATAAAGCAGCGTCCAGGCCGGCGGAAAGACCCAGGCCGGCGGCGTAAAGACAGGCTTCACCAGCCCGACATACCACTCGCCCGGCGTCATCACATAGCCGATGACCAGCCCGCCGCCGAGCACGAGCAGAAGAAACAGGGCAAGCGACAGGCTGTTTTTCATGGTGGTCGTTCTTTCCGGTTTCGCGGGGCTGGCCGGCTGCGCTTGCGGACGGCACGCAACCTTTCTGCCCCGCCCGCTGTATTGACTGTCAGGACAAGGTACGCTCGCCCGAAAGGAAACGCCCATGCCGCAAAAAGGCAAGGACGACGCACGACGCCCCCGTTCCGCCCCCAGGGGGCATGACGAGGGACAGGAAGCCAACCATCTGAGCGAAAAGGAAAAAGAGGAAGTCGACGAGCACGCCAAGCTGCGCCCGGTTGCCGTCTATGAGATCGTGCGCCAGGAGGGCGAAGGTGAACTTGCCCGGCCGACCAGCAGCCTTGTCTGGTCTGGCCTCAGCGCCGGCCTTTCCATCGGTTTTTCCGTCTATACCCAGGCGACGCTGCGCGAATATCTGCCCGACGCCGGCTGGCGGCCGCTGGTGGAGTGCTGGGGTTATGCGGTGGGCTTCCTCATCGTCATTCTTGCCCGCCAGCAGCTTTTCACCGAAATCACCCTGACGGCGATGCTGCCCTTCCTTGCCAAGCCGGACAAGGCAGGCGCTCTCGGCATCGCCCGGCTGTGGGCGCTGGTCTTCGGGGCCAATCTGATCGGCACGGCCCTCTTTGGCGCGGGCATTGCCATCGATGCGATGCACACGCCAGATATCCGCGCCGCAGCACTGGAAATCGCCCGCGAGGCGATCGACCTGCCCGTTAGCTACATGTTCCTGCGTGCCATCGCCGCCGGCTGGCTGGTGGCGACCGTGGTGTGGCTGCTGCCTTCGGCGGGCGGAGCGGGTTTTGCCGTCATCGCCCTTCTCACCTACCTCATCGCCCTTTTCCACCTCTCCCACATCGTCGCCGGCTCGGTGGAAGCCTTCTCCCTCATCTTTACCGGCGCACTTGGTCCCTGGCAGGCCATCACCCACTTCTTCCTGCCGGTCACCGCCGGCAACATTATTGGCGGCAGCGCACTCTTTGCCCTCGTCAGCTACGCCCAGATCGCGCGCGAACTGGACGAGCCGGCCGGGGACAAAAAACCGAAGTGACGGCGCCCTACTCCGGCAGAATGACGACAGGCGATCCCTTGTAGGCCGGCGTCTTGGAGTGTTTCTCGTGGTAGGCGAGCGGCACCAGCGGGTTGAGTTCGGGGTAATATCCCGCAACACAGCCCGGCGGCAGGTCATAGGCCGTAACGGCAAGGCCGCTCACCCGGAGATCGATACCATCCGCGATATCGCACACCAGCGTCACACGCTGGCCTTCGGCAAGGCCCAGCCGCCGCATCTCGTCGCGGTTGATCAGCACGATATCCCGCCCGCCTTCAAGCCCGCGCAGCCGGTCGGAAAAGCCGTAGATCGTGGTGTTGAACTGGTCGTTGGAGCGCAGGGTCACCAGTGTCATCCGCCCCGGAGAGGCCGCGGTTATCCCCGCTTCCTCTCCCAGGGCGGAAATCGTGGTCGGCTCGGTAAACTGCGCCTTGCCGCTTTCGGTCTTCCAGCTGCGCCCGCGCGCCGGATTGCCGCGATAAAAGCCGCCCGGCTGCAGAAGCCGTTCGTTAAAATCGTGAAATTCCTCAGGATAGGTGCGGGCAATCAGATCGCGGATCAGGTCATAATTGCCGGTCCAGTCATCCCAGCGCTGTGTGGCACTGGCCGGCAGCGTCGCTTTTGCCATGCCGCAGACGATGGCGACTTCCGAGCGAAGCTCCCCCTCCGGCGGCCTGGCATTGCCGATGGAGCCATAGATATGGCTAAGCGAATCTTCCATGGAGACCGCCTGCGGCCCGGACAGCTGTTCGTCCCTGTCCGTTCGCCCGAGGCAGGGCAGGATGTAGGAGACCTCGCCCGGCACGAGATGTGAGCGGTTGAGCTTGGTTGCCACATGCACGCTGAGCCGCAGGCCGGACCACGCCTCCTCGATACGCGTCCTGTCCGGCAAGGCGCGCAGCAGGTTGCCGCCCAGCGAGATCATTGCCTTTACCGAGCCATCCAGAATGCCCTCGCACGCCTCGACGGCATTGCGCCCCTTCTGTCGCGGCGCGGTGAAGGCAAACATCTCTTCAAGCTTTTTCAGCGGCACGAGATCCGGCTTTTCCGCGATCCCGACGGTGCGCTGCCCCTGAACGTTGGAATGCCCGCGCACCGGCGAGATGCCGGCCCCCGGTCGGCCCATATTCCCGCGCAGGAGCAACAGGTTCACCAGCATGCCGAGATTGAGCCAGCCATTGACATGCTGGGTAAGGCCCATGCCGTAAATGCCGATCACCTTTTCGGCGCCCAGATAGATATCGGCCGCCCGGGAGATCATCTCCCGGGTCAGGCCGGAATGCGCCTCGATCTCCTCCCAGCCCGTCGCCTCCACGGCCGCGCGCATGGTCTCGAAGCCGCTGGTTTCCCGGGCAATGAAGTCCTGGTCAAGCACCGTGCCCGGCGCCTTTTCCTCGGCCGCCAGCACGCATTTGATCATGCCGGCCAGCACGGCGATGTCACCGCCGGGAAGCAGCTGGAAATATTCCTCGGAGATCTGCGTCGCCTTGCCGACCGTCATCTGCACGGGGTTTTGCGTATCGACAAATTCAATGAGGCCTCGCTCGCGCAGCGGGTTGAAAGTCACGATCCGGCAGCCGCGTTCCACAGCGGATTTCAGCTGGTGCAGGAAACGCGGGCTGTTGGTGCCGGTATTCTGGCCGAAAAAGAAAATGGCATCGCACTCTTCAAAATCCTCGAGCGTGCAGGTGCCAACCGGCGTGCCGATAAAGGTCTTGAGGTTAACCGACGTCGTCTCGTGGCACATGTTGGACGATTGCGGCAGGTTGTTGTGGCCATAGAGGCGGGCAAACAGCGCATAGAGGTACGAAGCCTCCAGCCCGGCATGGCCGGAGGCATAAAAAACCGCCTCCTGCGGATCGATCGCCCGCAGCTCCCGGCCAATTGCCTCGAACGCCTCCTGCCAGCTCACCGGGTAATAGCGGTCGCTCGCCGCGGCATACCGCAGGGGGTGCGTCAGCCGCCCGGCGCGTTCAAGGTCATGGTCGTGCCACCCCCTGAGTTCCTTGACGCTGTGTTCGGCGAAAAACGCCGGGGTCACGCGCTTGGGGGTGATCTCCCACAATGTAGCCTTGGCACCGTTTTCGCAAAATTCGAACAGGTGCGGCTTGGCGGGCTTGGCCCAGGCGCAGGAGGTACACATCACCCCTCCCGGCTTGTTGAGTTTTGCCAGCACCTTGAGGGCAAGCGGGGAGTTGCGTTCTTCGCCAAAAATTCGGGCAATGCCCCTCAGCGACCCCCATCCCCCCGTCGGATGATCATATTCGGGGGTCTGCGGATCGTGGCCTGTCGCAGAGTGCTCGGGCGTTTTGGACGTAACGGCCATGGCGGCCTCCTCAAGGCTGGGGCTTGCAGGACGTTCTCGGGACGTGGGGGGCGGGGCCGGCTGCGTTACGCCAGCATCCGCACCTTCGGCTCACGCGCCCAGTGCCGCCTGCCGGCCACCGACCCGAACTTCTCCGGCGGCACCACCGCCTCATCGGGCATCACCCCGGCTTTCTCCAGCAGCGGCCTTGCGCCTTCATTGACGGCAATCGCCTTGCAATGCGCGAACGCATCCATGGCGAACTGCACGGCGGCCCCCTCGCCCATCAACATCTTGCAGCCCTCCGGCGACAGGATGATCGCCACCGCATCGAACAGCACGGAGGGTGAGCCGGCCAGTTGACCGTCTGCCGCCATGGTGCTGCCACCGGCAAACGTCACCTCGCCGACTTTCGGCGAGACGATGAACGGGGTGCCGCCCTTGTCCTTGATGGCCTTGAGAACGGCCTTTACCTCTCCGGCCGGGGAGCCGTCGGCCACCAGCACGCCGAAGGTGCCACCCTTCAGACTGTCGCGCTCGCGCGGGCCGCCGATGATGCGCACCGCGGGGGAGGTGCCGAGATCCTGAACCGGCGCGGCTGCCGGAGAGGCATCGGGCACCTCCATGCCCAGCCCCTGCGCCACGCGCCTTGCCAGTTCGCCATCGACATTCACAAGATTGGCCAGAATGCGGGTGCGCACATGCGTGAGCCCCACCTTGGAAAGTTCAAACACCACGGCTGAGGCGAGATGCGCCTGCTCCGCCGTATCCAGTGAGCGGAAAAAGAGCCGTGCCTGGCTGTAATGGTCGGCAAAACTCTCCGGCCTGAGGCGCAGCTTGTCGCCCTGCTCCTGCCGGGCCGCACGCCCGGCAACACTCCTGAAGCCGGTATGCGGGCATTCGCGCGGGCCGCCCTCCTCGCCCGCTTCGGCAAGGCTGTTGGGTTCGTAATTCGCCCGGCCGGAAAATTGCTGCATCTGCATCTGCGCATCGCGCTGGAAATTCATCATCGGGCATTTCGGCGCGTTGATGGATATCTGGGTAAAATTGGGCGACCCCAGCCGTTTCAGCTGGGTGTCGAGATAGGAAAACAGCCGCCCCTGCAGCAGCGGATCGTTGGTAAAATCGATACCAGGCACGATGTTGGCGGGGCAGTAGGCAACCTGCTCGGTTTCGGCAAAGAAGTTATCGGGGTTACGGTCCAGCACCATGCGCCCGATCACGCGCACCGGCACGATCTCTTCGGGGATGATCTTGGTCGGGTCCAGCACGTCATAAGGCAGGCTGTCCGCCAGTTCCTCGTCAAAGGCCTGGATGCCCAGCTCCCATTCCGGATGGTCGCCGCGCGATATCGCCTCAAAGAGATCGCGGCGCTGGAAATCCGGATCGGCGCCCGCCAGCTTGACCGCCTCATCCCATGAGGTGGAGGCAAGGCCCTGCTTCGGTTTCCAGTGAAATTTAACCAGCGTTACCTTGCCCTCGGCATTCACCAGCCGGAAGGTATGGATACCGAAACCTTCCATGGTGCGCAGCGAGCGCGGGATCGCCCGGTCCGACATCGCCCACATGATCATGTGGGTGGCCTCCGGCATCAGCGAAATGAAGTCCCAGAAGGTGTCATGGGCAGAGGCCGCCTGCGGGAAACCGCGATCCGCCTCCATCTTTACCGAGTGGATGAGGTCCGGAAACTTGATCGCGTCCTGGATGAAGAAAACCGGGATGTTGTTGCCCACAAGGTCCCAGTTGCCTTCCTTTGTGTAGAACTTGACGGCGAAGCCGCGCACATCGCGCGGCGTATCGACCGACCCGGCACCGCCGGCGACGGTTGAAAAGCGGGTAAAGAGCGGCGTCTTTTCGCCGGCGCGCTGAAAAAGATCGGCGCTGGTGAGATCCGACAGGCTCTCATAAAGCTCGAAATAACCATGAGCGGCAGAGCCGCGCGCATGCACGATGCGCTCGGGAATACGCTCATGATCGAAGTGGAAGATCTTTTCGCGCAGCACGAAATCTTCCAGCAGCACCGGACCACGCGCGCCCGCCTTCAACTGGTTCTGGTTGTCCGAAACCGGGATGCCCTGGCTGGTGGTCAGCCGGGAGATTGTTTCGGCCTTCCCGCCCGGCGTCCGCTTGTCGCCGACCTGCTGGTGAAGTTCGCCGCCCTTGCCGGACGCCTGCACATTGTCCTGTCGAGCCATGACCTGATCTCTCCGTCGCTTCGGCGTTGTCGCAAGGACCGGAGGCAGGCAGCCCGAAAGCGGGGCGCTTTTCTGGCAGATCGACAGTATCAGAACGGCCCTGATGCCGGCCTGAAGCGCGCTGCCCCGATCATCCGTGCGATGGCACTTGTGGCGTGCCGGAACCGCTCAAGGGTTCCTTTGACGCCAACAACGGGCAGCAGGGATTGTTCCGGATGAATATTCCGGCGTGCGGCTCCAGGGCGGCCGTTTTCAGGTCAGGAGGAAGACAGGCTCGCTGTAGCGGCGCTGGCGCCCGCCGCCTTGCGCAGCTCCGGTGCCACGCGGGTACCAAGCAGCTCAATGGCTTTCATCAGCTTCTTATGCTCGTAAACGCCGATCCCCATCTGGATGAGGATGCGGTCAAAGCCGAAGATCTGGTAATTGGCGAGGATCTTGTCCGTCACCTCCGCCGGGCTGCCGACGAAGAGCGCGCCGTCCGGCCCGCGCGAGGCATCGAAATGCCCCCGGTTGGTCGGCCCCCAGCCGCGTTCGCGGCCAATGCGGTTCATCACTTCGGCCTGCGGAGCATAGAAGGTGTCGCAGGCATCCTGCGTGGTCTCGCCCACGAAGCCATGCACGTTGATGGAGGTCTTGAGCATCTCGCGCTTGTGCCCGGCGCGCTCGGCCATCTGGCGATAAAGGCCGAAGAGCGGCGCAAAGCGCGCCGGCTCGCCGCCGATGATGGCAAGCGCCAGCGGCAGGCCCAGCATGCCGGCCCGCGCCACCGATTGCGGCGTGCCGCCAACGGCAATCCAGAGCGGCAGTTTTTCGCCATAGGGGCGCGGATAGACGCCCCGGCTATTGATCGGCGGTGTGTGCTGCCCGCCGGGCCAGGTGATGGTTTCGCCGTCATTAAGCCGCATCAAGAGCTCGAGCTTTTCGGCAAACAGCGTGTCGTAATCATCGAGGTCGTAACCGAAGAGCGGAAAGCTCTCGATGAAGGAACCGCGCCCGGCCATGATTTCGGCCCGGCCTTCGCTGAGATTATCCAGCATGGAAAACTGCTGGTAGACCCGCACCGGATCGTCCGAGCTCAGCACCGATACCGCGCTCGTCAGGCGGATGCGCGAGGTTTGTGTGGCAGCGGCGGCCAGGGCAACAGCGGGGGAGGAGACGGCATAATCCGGCCGGTGATGTTCCCCGAGGCCGAACACATCAAGCCCCACCTCCTCGGCCAGCTTGATCTCTTCCACCAGCTGGCGCAGGCGCAGGGAAGGCGTCGTCACCGCGCCGGTCACCGGGTCCTTGCCGACATCGCCGAAGGTATAGAGGCCGATTTCCATGGGGTGCTTCCTTGCCGTGGCCTTCTTGTCTTGGCCTTGAAGATGCGAGAAGGCCGGCAGGGCGCTGAGTGCACCCTGCCGGCCCTTATCAACTACCAGTCCCGATGGAGAAATTCACCGGGCTTGCCGCCTCAGGCAGCCCTGGCAGCAAGCTCGGCCAGCTGCGCGGTCGCGGCAGCCACGGCGGCGTCGCGCGCTTCCGGGCCGAAGCCCAGCTTCTCGGCACGCACGAAGGTTACATCGCTGATGCCGATGAAACCCAGCATGCCGCGCAGGTGCGGCTCCTGGCTGTCCATGATCATCGCCGGGCCTTCGCTGTAGAGGCCGCCACGGGTCTCGATGACGATGGCGCGCTTGCCGGTCACCAGGCCCTCGGGGCCCTTCTCGGTGTAGCGGAAGGTAACGCCGGCACGCAGCACATGGTCAAACCAGGCCTTGAGCGTGGTGGGGATGCCGAAATTATACATCGGCGCGCCGATGATGATGACGTCGGCCGCCTTCAGCTCTTCCACCAGCGTGTCGGACAGCTGGCGAATGGCAACCTGCGCCGGGGTGGCGGGCTCGCCACGCAGGGCGGAAACACCGTCCTGCGTCAGATGCGGCAGCGGATCGGTGGCGAGATCGCGCTCGACAACGGTAGCCGACGGATCGGCGGCGGTGAGCTTGGCAATCGCCGTCTTCACCAGTTCATTGGAAACGGAGGCGCCGGCAACGGCGCTGCTGGTCAGGGCTAGGATCCGGGACATGATCACTACACCATCCTTTGTAGTTAACTGTCCTGAACCTAGTGGTTCACGCCGCGCATCAGAATGGGCATAATTGGCATTATTCTGTTGCACAAACAGGAACAGCGATGCCCCCCCCCGGGCGCGGAGTGACGGTGATGACGGACCTTGAAGACATCAAGAGCCTCATTGAGGTGATCGAATGCGGTGGCTTCAACCGCGCCGCCATTCGCCTCGGTGTTTCCAAATCCATCGTCAGCCGCCGCATCGCCCGGCTGGAGACGGAGCTGGGCACCCGGCTTCTGAGCCGCACCACGCGCGGCATCAGCCCCACCGAAGCCGGCCTTGAACTCAAGATGCGCGGCGAGCGCATCCTCAAGGAACTGGACGAGGCCCGGCAGGCCGTTGCCTGCCAGACCGGCGCGGTAACCGGCAGCCTGCGCCTTTCGGTGCCGCTGTCTTTCGGCGTGCGCCATGTGGCGCCGGTGCTGGCGGAACTTGCCCGCCGCCACCCGCAGCTGGAGCTGGATGTTTCCTACAGCGACCGGCTGGTGGATGTGATCGCCGACCGGCTCGATGCCGTCATCCGCATCAGCACCCTGCCGGATTCAAGCCTGATTGCCCGCCGCATCGCCCCCATCCGCTCGGCTCTGGTGGCAAGCCCCGCCTATCTGGAAGCGCACGGCACCCCGCATCACCCTGCCGACCTCTCGGGCCACGAGTGCCTCATCTATACCGGCCGCACCCAGCCCGACTGGCGTTTCTTCTCCGGCAAGAAGCCTATTTCCTTCCGCCCGCAGGGCCGCCTGCATTCCGACAGCGGCGAAGCCATCCGCCAGTGGGCGATTGCCGGCCTCGGCATCGCCCAGTCGCCCGCCTTCCTTGTCGCCGACAGTTTTCCCAAGCGCGAACTGGTGCCGCTGCTGACCGACTACCCCCAGCCGGCCAGCGAGCTTTACGTGCTGCGCCCGCCCGGCGCTCATGTCGCTGGCAAGGTGCGCGCGCTTATCGACATCATGGTGGAATCGTTCGGCAAGGAACCATTCTGGGATCCCTGCCTGATGGCCGGGCACGGCCTTGTCGATGGCACAGTGGAAGCGCCCGGCGAGGCGGCGGAATAATCGCCGCTGAAGAACACCTGCTGGCGCCCATTACCATGTCGCGTCTATGACGCACTTCGCCAGGAAACCAACCTGGGACTTGGTAGCCTCTACAACTGCGTGTCTCCGGCCGGTTTTGCACGCCTGTGAGAATGTTTTGTGACATCACCGTGCTTCCATTCCGGAGCTCCGGCTGATGATGAAGATTTTCGGGTTCTGAAGGCTCTTGGGCACTCAGTCCCTTTCAGACGACGGGAGAGATTTGGAGAGCACCGGCGCGGCGAATGCTGTTCAGGAAACGGGAGAAATCGGTAGAGTCGTCTTCATGTCCTATGATTTCCTTTTCCCGGCAGGAAAGAAGCTGAGAAATGTGACATTCACAAAAGGGCGAGCGTTCGATAAACTCAGACTGTAACAATAATCCAGTAATTACGCGGTTCGGAGCTAAGAGTATGTCCGCTGAGGAAGATACTATAGATCGCAGCTCGACACGGTTAGACACGGCCACATTCATTACGATTTTAAAATTATGCCAAAATCAACCCTGGTTAGAGAAAAAACAAAGCGAGCTTTCGGAGACTATTGAAATTTGCTCATCTTTGGGTGAGCAAAAACTAATTTGTGATTTATTATCTAGATTTACTTACATATCTCAAGATAAGTTAAAAAAAGATCTCGATCTGATGGCCGATAAAATCACTAGCGAATGGAAGCTTGATTATAAAAATACAATAATATCATCCATTAATAACGAAAAATATGCAGATAGCTCATCTGCGATGCTATGGTTGCTAAAATCTAGAATGGCTCAATTCGACGGCTGGCATACCGGAAATTTTATAGCAGGACTACAAAACGCGCTCGATAGCACACCAGATTCCGGAGCTATAATATTATTAGACGAATTTGTGGGAACGGGAGATTCAGTAACAAGAGCAATATCTTGGATACAGAAAAATCCACTTTTCCAAACAAAGAAAATCGAAATTTATGTTTGTGTTTTAGCTGCTATGGCAGAAAGTGAGAGTAATATAAAGAAATTTAATATCAAATACTTCGCATCAAATTGGATGAAAAAGGGTATAAGTGACCATTATATCGGGACCGACCTTCAAAATGCGTTAAACTGCATGAACAATATTGAATCTAAACTTAATAAAAAAAATGGACGAAAATCTATAACTCTATACAAACTTGGATACAAAAAATCTGAAAGTACTTATCTATTTGAGAACGGCAATCCACCAAATAATGTATTTCCTATATTTTGGTGGAACAAATTGCGAGATGGAAGAAAATGGAATCCCATACTTAGGAGAATATAATGTATCAGTCATTTGAAATAGAAATACTAAAAACACTTTATCAGAAACAGGATTGGGTAAATGTATATTACTTTCATGAAAAATACCTTCTTTCGGCGGGACAAATATCAAATTTTATAAGAAGATATGGCAAATTTGAAATAATAAATTTCAAAAATTACGAGATAAAATTGACAGCAAAAGGAATAAATTGGTTAATAGCAAATAGACGGCACATTTTTTTGACAAAGAAAAATCGGCACTGGGCGTATTTTAAAGCCGACCCCAAGTTAAAAATTGGTGATCCATATTTGCCGAACCTCCATTCTATAAGTCACCAATTGCGTAAAAAGTCAGGCATTGCGCCGAATGCGGATCAACAGTAGAATAAAATGAGGGGTCTTGGAACGATAGCGCTTA
The DNA here is from genome assembly GCA_030657355.1 of Radicibacter daui. Lineage (GTDB taxonomy): Bacteria > Pseudomonadota > Alphaproteobacteria > Radicibacterales > Radicibacteraceae > Radicibacter > Radicibacter daui. The sequence goes on along the minus strand of CP131057.1, from coordinate 112,981 downwards.
GAGGCGCATTCGCCTCGGCCATTTAGGCTCGCGTTAAGCACTGCGGATTAGCGCCGGTCGTAACCGCCCGGGCAAATCCGCTTGCTCTTGCAGATGCAAATCTACGGATCACCATTCCCTAGGGGGAATGATGCCCGTAGAAGTGAATCTACGATTATATAGGTAGGTATCGCTCCAGACCCCCACCCTAAGAAACAAAAAATGACAAACACTTTAGAAATCGTGTCAAAGTGGGAAGAATTTTTTGAAAATCGCGCAAAGAAAAAGCGCTATTTAATAGAAAACTATATGTCGTATGTCAGAAAGCTAACGACCTCAAATTTGCCCCCAATATTTGAAATAAATCATCTATCAGAACTAACCGGCGTGAATTCATCGAAAATCGCCGGCATGATCTCGAATACTAATACATTCTACAGAGAGTTTCGCCTCCCGAAACGTAGAGGTGGATTTCGTAGCATCAGTGTACCGTCCCCTAGTTTACTGTACACTCAAAGATGGATACTAGAAAACATTCTTTCTAAAATGCCAATATCCCCTCATGCACATGGATTTATTAGCCAGAAATCTATACTGACAAATGCTGAGCAACATATTGGGAAAAAATTTTTGCTAAAAATGGATATCGAAGATTTTTTTGGAACAATAAAAATTAGACGAGGAATATATGAATTTATAAAAATGGGATATACACCAAATGTTGCGTACTATCTTTCAGCGATATGCTTTAAAGACGGAAGTCTACCGCAGGGGGCTGCAACAAGCCCCTATTTAAGCAACATAATTTCAAGAAAAATAGATAAGCGTCTATCTGCAGTTTCGTCAAAACTCGATATAAATTACACTAGATACGCTGATGATTTGTCATTCTCTTCTCAAAATCCGCTGAATGGATTTGAAAAAATTGTTGAGGGCATACTTATATCTGAAGGATTCTTTCCAAATAGGAAAAAAACTTTCATATCAGGACCCACCACAAAGAAAGTAGTTACGGGGATATCCATTTCCACCGGCGCCCCTAAAATCCCCCGAGAAACCATAAGGGAAATAAAACGGGATAGTTATTTCATACTTAAATTCGGCTATATAGAACACCAAAAAAATACAGGCACATTTGACCCGTTGGAAATAGATCGCTTGCTAGGACGCGTATCTTTTTGGCTTTTTGTCGAGCCAAATAATGACACCGCAAAAAAAATTAACCATGATCTTAGAGGTTATATTAAGCGGATAGCATCAACTGACGATAAGTTGGAAGAGCTAATTATTGACCCTATTTTTTCCGAAGATTGAAATATTTTGTTCTATTTTAAACACAGAGACAGTAATTCGCTGACAATCGCCTCCTTTGGCTGTTTGCGGATACCGTCCCGCAAGGCGTTCTGTGCTTTATATCTCGGCCCTGAAGCGGCGACAGCATTGTGCTCGGCAAGGAACCGTTCCGAGATGCCAGCCTGATTGTGACTCAGCCACGTTCCGCCAGATAGAAACAAGTTGATAAAGGCAGTAAATAGGATATTTTACCTATCCATTCTCTTCCGATCATCTCGCCGAAGGGAGGCTGCTACGGACTGCCCCAGCTTCATCCGCCAGACCCTGTCCCTTCCTTTTCACCCGCCGGTGTGCGCCCGGAACAGACCCCCGGAATGTTGGCATCTGTTGACATTGGTGGACATCTGGTGGTCTGCCGAGCCAACAAAAGCCCACGCAAGGCCTCCGCCTTGCCAACCGGAGCACGGCACCTCAACCGGGCAGACAAGCCACTGGACGGCGCGGCGGCTTGCTTTCATGATAGCCAAGATAAATCAATTAATTATTCGCTCATTACTGTTAGGGGGGCGTCGTGCTGGGCTTTGCCTTGATCGGGTGCGGACGTATCGGGATCCGCCATGCCGAACTGCTGGCCGCCGGCGCCATCGAAGGCGCGCGCCTTACGGCTGTGTGCGATATCCAGCGCGACCGGGCGAAGGAGTTCGGCGAAAAATTCGGCGTGCCCTACTTCCAGCATGCCGAAGACATGCTGATGCATATGGGGGACAAGGTGGATGTCGTCTCCATCCTCACCCCCAGCGGCAACCATGCCGAGCTGACGGTCAAGCTCGCCCGCTTCGGCAAGCACATCATCGTTGAAAAGCCGATGGCGCTGACGCTGGAAGATGCGGATGACATGATCCGCGCCTGCGACCAGAGCGGCATCAAGCTCTTCGTCGTCAAGCAGAACCGCTGCAACGTGCCGGTGGTGAAAACCCGCGAAGCCTTTGAGGCCGGGCGTTTCGGCAAGATGGTGATGGGCACGGTGCGCGTGCGCTGGATGCGCGACCAGTCCTATTACGATCAGGATAGCTGGCGCGGCACGTGGGAGCAGGATGGCGGCGTGTTCGCCAACCAGGCGAGCCACCATGTCGACCTGCTGGAATGGTTCCTCGGCGAGCCTGTTTCGGTTTACGCAACGGCGCGGACGGCGCTGGCAAAAATCGAGACAGAAGATACCGGCGTTGCCGTCATCCGTTTTCGCGGCGGCGCCATCGGCGTGGTGGAAGCCACCACCGCCGTACGGCCGAAGAATCTGGAAGGCTCGCTCTCGCTGATGGGGGAGACCGGCACGGTCGAGATCGGCGGTTTTGCCGTCAACGAAATCAAAACCTGGGCCTTTAGCAATCCGGTGCCGGAAGATGGCGAGATCACGCAGAAATTCTCGGTGAACCCGCCGGATGTCTATGGCTTCGGCCACCGCGCCTATCTCAATAATTGCGTCGCAACCATCCGCGACGGCGGCCATGCCCTGGTCGATGGCCTTGAAGGCCGCAAATCGCTGGAGCTGATTGCCGCCATCTATGAATCGATTGCCACCGGCCAGGAAATAAAGCTGCGGTTCGAAACCGCACACAGCAAGCTTGGCCGCCATCTGGTGGGAGGAAACCGGTCATGAGCGCAATCCCCTTCGTTAATCTGAAACGCCAGATCGACAGCATTCGCGGCGAGATCGATGCCGCCATTGCCGGCGTCATCGACAGCAACGCCTTTATCAACGGCCCGCAGGTCGCGGCCTTCGAGAACGATTTCATCTCGGCGCAGGGCGGGTTTTTTGGCCATGGCTGCGCCAACGGCACCGCCGCGCTGCATCTGGCGCTGGAACTGGCGGGCGTCGGCCCGGGTGATGAAGTCATCGTGCCGGCGCACAGCTTCGTGGCAACGGCAGAAGCCGTGATCCATGCCGGCGCCACCCCGGTTTTTGCCGATATCCGCCCCAGCGATTACACGCTGGACCCGGACCGGCTTTCCCCCGGTCCGCGCACTCGAGCCATCATGCCGGTACATATCTACGGCACTGCCGCCGATGTCGACGGCATTCGCGCGGTGACGGATACCTATCACCTGACGCTGATCGAGGATGCCGCCCAGGCTCATCTCGCCACGCTCGACCGGCGCGGCCTTGGCACCATCGGCGATTTCGGCTGCTTCAGCTTCTACCCGGGCAAAAACCTCGGCGCCTTCGGCGATGCCGGCTTCGTCATGACGCGGGATGAGGATCAGGCCAAGCGCCTGCGCATGCTGCTCGACCATGGCCGCATCTCGAAATATGAGCACACGCAGGTCGGCTACAATTACCGGCTCGATACTTTGCAGGCGGCCATCCTGTCGGCCAAGCTGCCGCATCTGGCCGAGTGGACGCGCCAGCGCCGCACCCTTGCCACGCATTATGACGGGCGCCTCAAGCAGGCCGGCTTCAAGACCATTGAGCCGATGAAGGGCGCAAACCCCTGTTATCACCTCTATGTGGTGGAGACCTCCAACCGGGATGAGGTGATGAAGCATCTCTCCGCCAAGGGCGTCGGCCATGGGGTGCATTATCCGGTGCCGCTCCACCTGCAGCCCTGCTTCAAGGAGCTGGGTTATCGCAAGGGCGACCTGCCGGTGACGGAGCGCATCTCGCAGCGGGTGCTGAGCTTGCCGATGTGCGGCTCCACCACGCTGGATGAGGCGGAGAAGGCCGTCGAGGCGTTCCTGGAAGTGGCGAAGCCGTGACTTCACCCTTCGCCCACCTCAAGGTTCTTTACGCCTACCACACCAGCCCCGCCTACATGCAGGCAACCCGCCTGTCGCCGTATCAGGTCGATTGCGGGCCGTTTTATGAGGACAGGTTCGAGGGCGGGCGCTGCCTCAGCCTCAAGACGCCCGCCGGCAGCTATGACATGGCCGCCGTCGTGGCCCGCCTGCCGGCCGAGCAGAAGCCCGACCTCATCGTCATAAAGTCGGACGCCACGCGCTCCAACATGCCGGCCAACCTTGGCGCGATCCCGTGCCCCAAGGTGCTGATCGTCGGCGATACGCAGCACATGCAAACGCCGCTGCGCACCATGACGGCCTATGCCCGTTCGGAGCCCTTCACCCTTGTGGTGACGGACCATGGCCGCCGGCCGCTGCACTTCTTTGCCGAAGCCGGGGTTGAAAACGCCTACTGGCTGCCGGGCTTCAACCTCACCCTGCATCCGGTCACGCCGCCGCCGCAGCTTGCCCCCATCGTCACTTTCGTGGGGCAGGCAGGCGATCTGCACCCGGTGCGCCGTCACCTCATCGAGGCGATGCAGGCAACCGACCTGCCGCTGCGCACGGGCAGCGCGCCGCAGCCGGTTGCCGCGCAGGCCTATGCCACTTCGCAGGTCAACTTCAACTGCTCGCTCAATGGCGACGTTAATCTGCGCGTCTTCGAGGTGCTGGCCCATGGCGGCATGCTGCTGACCGATGCGCTGCGCCCGCAGGCCGGGCTGGAAGCCCTTTTTGACGTTGGTAGCGAGCTCCTGACCTATGACGGGCCGACGCCGCTGGTCGCGACGGTTCGCTCGCTTCTCGCCGATCCGGCGCTTTGCCGCCGCATCGCCGCTGCCGGCGCCGCGCGCCTGAAGCGCGAGCATCTGCCACAGCATCGTTTCGAGCAGATGGCCGCGCTTGTTAGCGGCGGCAGCCTTTCCGGCCCCTTCCCAGCCAGTTGGGACCGGCGGGTCAGCACCTTTGCAGAGCGCGCCGCGCCGCTGCTCGATCTGCGCCTTGCGGCCTACGAGTTCCTGCAGGGCGTCAACCGCGTCGCCATCAAGCTGGAGACGGGCTTCCTGCCCGGCCTTGACCCGGTTTTTGCCGCCGATGCGGCGGATCTCTCCCGCCTCAATGTCCACGCCCAGCGGGACGCGGACAGGGCGGAGGTAACGGCGCTTTACGAAAGCGCCGGTGTTGCCGGCCAGATCGCGCTGGCCCCGGTGCTGCCCGATGTGCTGAAGGGCGGTTTCATTGCCGGTGGCGTCGCCGATCTCGGCAACGGCACTCTGGCTGCGGCGCTGGACCGCCTTGCGCCACGCTTCGTGCTGATCGCCGACCTGCCGCATGACCACCGCAACCGCGCGCAGGTGGACGAGGCGATGGCCCGGCGGGGTTATAGCCCCATCGGCGATGCCGTCTCGGCCTGGCAGAAGCAGGATGGCGGCTGAAAACGCAACCGCTGTTGCCCATCAGCTGCTGGGGCAGTCACGCTCGTCAAGGGCAAGTTTGCCACCGCTCTGGGCGAGGAACCCATTCATAGCTACCGATGTCTGGGCGTAGGAAACGCGCCCAGACTGTTCGGCATCGACGGCAATGAAAGTATTGACTCCGAGCACCCTGCCGCAGGTATCGACCAGCGGGCCGCCGGAGTTCCCTTGGAGGATCGAGGCGGTATGGACGAGCACCGGCACACCCTGCGGCGAGGTCAATGACGACTGGATCACCCCCTGAGTCAGGTTGAGGTCGGGCGCCGCCTGGGCATCCCCGGCAACCAGCCGGCGGAATCCGGGGTCGTTCTGCAAGGTAAGGCCTGGATAACCCGCCGCGACCACGGCCGTCAGCTTGCTGTCCCGACTTGTCAGCGGCAGCACAGCCGGCGCCGCACCCTCCAGCAGCTTTACCAATGCGAAGTCGGCCGCACCGGGCTGCCCCTCCGGAGACTTGCGCAGCACCTGTCCGGCACGGGCCTGCCCGAGACTGCGGCTTGCGATCAGAACCTTGCCGTCCTTCGATCCCTCCACCGCATGACGATTGGTCACCAGCAGATTAGGTGCCACAAAAAAGCCGGTGGCGACGGTCGTGTCCGACAGCACAAGGACCGTCGCCCCCTCGAGCCGATCGGCCAATTCGTTGATCGGCAATATCCGCAGCGGTCCGTCCGCGGGCGCCACGAGCGGCGCGGGTGCCGCTGCAGCCCCGTCTTCCAATCGTTGCCCCGGCGGACATAACAGCGTTGGATCGGCCGCCCTGGCATCGGCGATGGCCTTTTCAAGCACCTCCACTTCGGACTGAAGCTGTGCCGCGCGGGATGTCACTTCAGCGGAAAGCGCCGCCTGCGGGGCTGGTATGATCTTTTCGATCACCGGCGGCTGACGCAGCCACTCCATCCAGGCTGCAACCCCCAGGAGCAGGAGCAGCAGCAAAACCATCAGCAAGAGCCACGCCCGCCGACCCGGCACCGCGGCCCAGAAACCCCTTTCGGGGATGGCCTGTCCGGTCGCTGTGTCGCCCATGCTCGACGCCCCCAAAAGAAGTTCGTCCCCGTCTTGTGGGACTAAGGGGTAAACCCTACACTCCACACGAATTTCTTGCCAAGCATGAGGCGTAATACTCCCGATGGCAGACAGGCTGATCGTAACAAGTCCGACAAATGGATATCGACAGCTCGGCGTTCATGGGCAGGCAGTAGTCAATTCGCACCGGCAACTGACCGCCATCCTGGCAAACCGACTCTCTCCTCGCCATGCCGCCCTTTTTGCGCTGCCGCGCCTTGACCCAAAAGGTCAGCGCATCGACTGGTACACCTCACTTGACGGCGAGATCCGCCCCATCACGCAGCTGGATCCGGATGCCCAGGCCGCGCTGCGGCAGGACGCCGACCGGATGACGGCGGAAATCCGCACCCTGTGTGAATCACTCGTCAAGGGCGGAGGCACCGGCGAACTGGTGGGGCGCATGCTGTCGCTGGCTCTCGTCAGCCCAGGCCCGGATTTCCTCTACCGTGTCGGGGGACAACCCGTCCTGGCCATGTGGGGACACGAGGGCGAAACTGTGGGAACGGCGCCGCTGGCACCTCTTCCGCCCGCGACCACGCCCGCGGCGCCGCCGGCCGCGGCGTCTCAGGCCGAAATCGCCAGCGCGCTGGGCGCTCACCCGGCTCGCCGGGGGTTATGGGGCTGGCTGCTCTGGCTGCTGCCTCTGTTGCTGCTCCTGCTGCTCCTGCTGCTGCTGCTCAAGGCCTGCCAACCGCTGGCCCCGGTGGTCGTTGAGATCCCTGACCCCAATCCGCCCGCCGTGCCGATTGATCCGACGGCTGATCTGGAGGCCCGTCTGCAAACCCTGCGCGACGAACAGGCCGGGCTCGATCAGCAAAAACAGGCCTTTCTGGATCGCTGCGTCCCGGAAGCTCCGACGCCCGAGCATGCGGAAGACCTGCCCCCGGGCCCGCCCCCCGCGCTCGCCGAGGCACCGCCCGCGCAGCCGTCCGCTCCCGAAGCGCCGGCCGCCCCCCCGCCCCGCCAGGAACATCAATCCCCCTCTGCCCGCTCCCAGACCCCGCCAGCCCAGCAACCTCCCGCAACACAGAGCTGCAGATTGCCGTATGGCCCCGGTGATGAACCCGAGGTTGTCGTAATCGTCGATGGCTCAGGCAGCATGAAGGAGAATTTTGCCGGCGGCGATACGCGCATCAACCAGGCCCGCCGCTCGATCGCCAACATGGTCAAGGGCCTGCCGCCGGGTGTCGATGTCGGGCTCGTGGATTTCCGGGGCTGCGAAAATGTGCGCCGCGACAAATTCTACTCCGATAACGAACGTGGCCAGCTGCTCGGTGAGGTCAATGGCCTCAGCCCCTGGGGCGGCACGCCCCTTGCCCGGTCCATCGAACGGGCCGGAAACATTGTCTCCGGCGACGTCGAATCGGTCATCGTCGTGGTCTCGGATGGAGAAGAGAGCTGTGGCGGCGATCCGTGTGCCGCCGCGATGGCCCTGAAGCGGGCCAAGCCCAACGCCGTAGTCAATGTTGTGGACATTTCCGGTGATGCCAAGGGCCGTGCCGTGGCGCAGTGCATCGCTCAAAGTACAAGGGGCGAAGTGCTGAAACCCAACTCTCCGGCGGACTTCACCCGCAAGATTCAGGAAGCGACGAACCTGCCCGACATGAGGGCCTGCACACCATGAGGCTTGGCGCTGTCCTTGCAGCCGAACCGGCTCGCCACTATCAGCCGATCGGCATTCACGGCCAGCCGGTGGCCGACTCCCATATCCAGCTCAAGGCCGCTGTCAGCCAGCGCTTCGGCGCCCGTCATGCCGCGATATTCTCCCGGCCGGACCAGGATGCGCGGGACGAAAGCATTCGCTGGGTATCCGAGGCCTTCGGCACGGCCCGGCGCTGGAGCGAACTCTCGCCCGAAGAGCAGACCCGCACCGCCATGGCGCTGGAGGAAATCCGGGCGGACCTCGCAGGCTATGCCAACGAAATCCGTTCCAGCAGTCATGACCCCAGCGCCCTCAGTTTCGCCGCTCTGATCGAAAGCGCGGTTGCAATCCCCAGTTTCGAGCATATTCACCTCGTCGGCGACCAGCCCGTTCTCAGCTTCTGGGGTTTCCGGTCCGCGAATGGCGACGTGGTGACACGCTTCGTCCTGCCTTCCGGCGCGGTTGCGGGTCAGGCCGCCTCCGGTCCCGCAACGCTCGCGGCACAGCTGGCAGCCACTTCGCCCTGGTGGCGGCGCTGGCTGTTGCCGCTCCTGCTGCTGCTTGCCCTGCTGCTCGCCTGGCTGCTGCTGGCCCGATCCTGCACCGTTCCGATTGAACTGCCCGCCGTTCCGCTTCCGTCGAACCCCCAAGCGTCGCCGGCAGCCCCCGACGCCGTCACGCTCACACCGCCGCAAACCGGGCCCGCAGGCACGCTCACCTTGCCGTCCGCTCCCGCAGGAGAAGGGTCCGGGCCGGCCGTCAACGACCTTCCTGCCGTTGTGGACCCGCAAGCCGCCGACCCCACATCGCCGCCGCCCGCCCCCCCTGACCCGGCTCAGGATACGCCGAACACGCCACCCGTGCCGTCGACCCCAGCGCCTGAGGCGGCACCGGCAACCGTCCCTCCCCCGCCTTCTCCCGACGCGCCACCGGGAGAAGCGATGCAAATTCCGCCGGATGCCGCCGCAGAGGGAAATGTTGCTTTCCTCGAAGGGCTCTGGCGTTCACAGCGCGGGCTCATCGACAACAGTACCGGCGAAGCGCTGACCCAATATTACCGCTTCGGCGCCGATGGGCAGGGTGAAACCATCATCCGGCGAGCCGATGGCAGCGAATGCAAGGCTCCGGCGGTCGGCAGTTTCAGGAATGGCCAGCTGGTGCTGGAGGAGCAGGGGAACCTCACCTGCCCTGACGGCCGAACCTATGACCAGTCTCACATTCAGTGCGGACGCACGGCCAGCGGACTGACGTCGTGCGACGGCATCAATCCCGATGGCAGTCACTATCGGGTGGGGTTGGAGAATCCGCAATGATCACAAGCCATTTACCGGCCCCTTGTTGGGTGCCGCTACAATCGGTTATGCAGAACTGAGATCGCTCTACAACTTTCCGGTGCCCCTATGCCTCTCGCCGAGCTGAGCCATTTTCACGATAGTGTACCGATCATCCCGGAAAGCGGCCTGCAATTCCTGGATTTCGGCATCCGTGTCGCGAAGGATGGCCCCACGCCGGTGCGCTGGGGCTTTTACGCCGACAAGACCTGGCCGCTGACAGGGACTGACCTGCCGCAGCTTGTAGAGCGTGAGGTTGCCGGCGAAACCGCAGGGTCCGGCCGCATCACCTGCGAAGTCGATCTCAGGGATATCGAGGCGCTCTTCGCGGAGCAGTGGATGCCGCTGCCGCTCCTGCGGCGCAATATCGACAGCAATTTCTTCCGGGGACCGACCAACTGGGCGCGCGTCTTCCTCCACAAATTGCCGGAGCCCGACCTGGACGGTCACACCCATCGCATCACCCTCGCCCTGGACACCCGGCTCGTCCCCTTCATCGAGGAGGAGGCCTATGTCGCCCCCGAGCCGACGGATGCCAAGAACGGTCGCCCCTTCGCCTTGCCCTCTTACCGGGACGCCATGGACTGGTACCTGCAGGAGGAGTGGGTCCGCGACTGGTGCATAGAAGCCGGCAAGGATCTTGTCGAAAAGCATGAGCGCAAGGCCGCCAAGGGCCGGCCCGTCCCTCCGCCCACCGTGGAACAGGTACAGGCCTGGATGGTGGAAGAGGGCAAACCGATGCTGCATCTGGCAGCCTATCGGGCCTATCTGGACTGGCTGCATGCCTCGGGCGTCCTGCCGACCATCGTCATCGTTGACCGGGCGACCGAAGGCCATGCCACCCCGATTGATGTCGATCTGGTTCTTGACCTCGGCAATTCGCGGACCTGCGGATTGCTGATCGAAGCCGACCCGAGCGAAATGGCCGCCGACATCACCAACGCCGTCAAGCTCAAGCTGCGCGATCTCACGCAGCCCTACAATGTCTATAGCGACCCATTTGCCAGCCGCATCGAATTCAGCCGGGCCAGCTTCGGCCGCGATCACCTGTCCCTGCGCTCGGGCCTTGCCGATCGTTTTTCCTGGCCGAGCATTGTGCGTGTCGGCCCGGAAGCGGCCCGCCTTGCCGGCTTACGCCGCGGCAGCGAAGGGGCTTCCGGACTCTCCAGCCCCAAACGTTACCTGTGGGATGAGGACGCACGGCGCGACAGCTGGCGTTTCAACAGTCCCTTCATCGCCGGTGAACAATCGGACATCGCAACAGGCGTGGCCTTCACCACGCTCGTCAATGATCTCGGGGAAGCGCTGCACCGGGTGGAACAGGGACCAGGCCTGCCCATCGAAAACAGCTTTCCCTCCATCCGTGCGCTGTATGCCCGCCGCAATCTCATGTCCTTTACCCTGGCCGAGATCATCCTTCAGGCCTTGTGCATGATGAACTCCGCCGCCCACCGGGTGCGCCGCGCCGCCAACGAGCGTCTGCCCCGACGGCTCAGGCGGCTGATCATGACCATGCCGACCGCCATGCCGCTGGCCGAACGGCAAATCCTTTCCGAACAGGCGAAGGTCGCCTGCGAGCTGGCCTATATGGCGCTCGGCCTCGCCTCGCTGGAGACTGACGAGAACGGCCAGCCGGTGGTGCATTATGCCCAGGACGTTCGCCGGGCCGCGGATCAGCCGGCACAGGGGCCGGAGGTTCGCCTGCAATGGGACGAGGCAAGTGCAACGCAGGCGATCTATTTCTATACACAGATCGCGCTCAACTATTCCGGTGACGCCCGCGCTTTCTTCGACACCATGCGCCACCCCGTCAATCGCAGTGACCCGGCCTTCAAGGACGGGCTCCGGGTCGCCACTCTCGATGTTGGCGGGGGCACGACCGATCTTGTCATCACTAGCCTTGCCGTGGATGGGCGTGGTGCCAACGTCACCGTCTCGCCAACGCAGCTTTTCCGCGAAGGATTCACCCTTGCCGGCGACGATGCCGTGCAGCAGGTGGTGCGCGAACATCTGCTCTCCCCGCTGCGGCGCCACCTTGCCAACGGACCGCTCGGCCCGGAGCGCACGGAGGCGGTCCTGTCCCAGCTCTTTGGCGGCGACCGCGGCGACATGAAGGTGATCGAACAGTTGCGGCGCCAGCAATTCGCCAGCCAGATTGCCGCCCCGATCGCCATCGAGCTGCTCTCAGCCTATGAGCAGGCCGTGCCTGCGGCCTCTCCATCGGTCGAACGGCGCCCCTTCGCCAGCTTCTTTCCCGATGCCGACACGCGGCCCACGGTGCTGATCGAGTACGTTAATGGCGAAATCCGCAAGGCGGGCGATCCGGGATTCGACCTGATGGCGTTGGAAATTCCGGTCGATGTGGCCGAGATCGACCGCACCGTACGGTCTGTTTTCCAGGAAATGATGCAGGCGCTGGGGGAAATGGTCTGGCGCTTCCGCTGCGATGTGCTGCTGCTTTCCGGACGTCCGTCACGGCTCCCGGCCATCGCTGGGCTGTTGCAGGAATCCGGATGCCTGCCCCCCTCACGCATTATCCCCCTGCACCGCTTCCGCGTTGGCGGCTGGTATCCCTTCCGCGATGCCCGCGCAACCATCGCCGATCCCAAGACCACGGCTGCGGTTGGCGCGATGATATGCCTGCTTTCGGAAGGCCAGTTGCCCAACTTCAATTTCAGGGCCGATCTTCTGCATCCGGCATCGACGGCACGGTATTTCGGCAAGCTCGATCGCAGCAGCCGACTACTGAAGGATGACGAGTTCTTCGCTGACATGCATCTGGAAGACCCCGACTGGGAGCTGCCGGAGACTGGTGTCGAGTTTCGCGGCCCGATGCCGCTCGGCTTCCGGCAAATGGCCGCCGACTGGTGGCCGGCCACCCGTCTTTACAGCCTTGCCTATGCCGAGGATGCGCCGATCAGCCAGCTCCAGCAGCGTACCCCGCTGACAGTGCGGTTGCGCCGTGACCGCAGCGGCGACAAACGCAAACGCGTCATCGACAAGTTCACCATCGGCCGTGTGACGGACAGGGATGAGAAATCGGTGGATCCAGGCCAGCTTCGACTGCGACTGCAGACCATCGACAATCAGTTGGGCTACTGGCTCGACACCGGCATTTTCCTGGATCAGTGAGCGGAAACGGACCCATGAGCACCAACCAGTTGCCCGTCGCCGCCGACCGTCTGGGCCGGACCGCCAGCGAAGCCCGCGCCTGGGTGGGGGATCTCGCCCCGATCGCCGGCAGTGTCGCCAACGAGGCGCATGCTCTCGTGACCACCACCCGCAGGGCGGAAAATCTCGCCCGCCGGCTGAGTGGAGCCGCCGGTCGACGCCCTTGCGTCGGAGTGTTTGGCCCCAGTCAGGCTGGTAAATCCTATCTCGTCTCCGCACTGGCGCGCCGCCCCGGGGGCACGCTCACCTGCGATTTTGCGGACGCGCCTAAAGACTTCCTGCGGGATATCAATCCGCCGGGGGATCGTGAATCCACCGGCTTGGTCACGCGCTTCACCACCGCCCGCAGTGGCGTGGCGGACCCGGCCTTTCCGGTCGAGCTGCGCCTGCTCAGCGAAACCGACCTCGTCAAGATACTGGCCAACGCCTATTTCTCGGATTTTGACGCCAACAATCTCAAAATTCCGGCTCCCAACGAGGCGGCCTTGCGTGCCGTCATGGCCGCTGCCGAAGCCGAGGCCGCCCCTGCCGGCACCGCACCGCATCTGGGAGAAATCATCCTTTTCGATGTCGGGGAATATTTCGAGCGTTACTTTTCGGCCCGCATCGAAACCCTGCGTCAGACCGGCTACTGGGAGGCGCTGATCCGTCTCGGCAGCCGGCTGAACCTCGCCGGCAGAGCCAGGCTCTATGCCCCCCTGTGGGGCGGCATTCCGGAATTAACCGATCTCTTCCTTCATCTTGCCAAAGGGCTGGAAGCCTTGGGGCATGCCTCGGAAGCCCGGGCCGCAATCGACGCGCTGGTCCCCCGCGATGCCAGCATCATTGATGTCTTCACGCTGAAGCGCCTGCGCACGCCGGAAGATACCGCCGATACAATTGCCGTTCAGCCCCTTGGCGCCGCCGGTGCCGGCGCGGCCATCCGCCTGCCCCGCGCCCTGCTTGCCGCGCTGGTCGCCGAACTCAAGATCGTGATGACGGAGACGCCCTGGCCCTTCCTGGCAGAAACCGACCTGCTGGATTTTCCAGGAGCCCGATCCCGCGAGAAGATGATCGAGATCGCCACCGACGCCGACGAACAGGTGGAACAGGTGCGCGGGCTGCTGCTGCGCGGCAAGATCGCCTATCTCTTCCAGCGCTTCACCGAGGAGCGGGAACTGACGGCCATGCTGCTGTGCATGCCGAACAACCCGGCCGAAGTGAAGGACCTGGCGGCCATGGTGCGCAGCTGGATCGGCCTCACCCATGGCGATACACCAACCGAGCGCGCCGGCGTCCGCAACGCCCTGTTCCTGGTGCTGACCAAGTTCGATCTCGAATTCATCGAAAAAGGCGGAGAAACGGCCGAGACCCGGAAGGGCAAATGGGACCGGCGTCTCTACGCCTCCTTTCTGGAACTTTACGGCCGCGACGGTTGGCCCGCCGATTGGGACGGCAAGCCCTTTGCCAACACCCTGCTCCTGCGCAATCCGGGCATGAAGCAGGAGCATCTGATCAATTATGCCGAAATCCGCCGGCTGCCCGATGGCAGCGACCATCTGGTGGAGGGCGGCATCGCTCCCGCCAAGGCCGGACTGATCGCGGAATATCGTGATGCCTTTCTCGGTTCGGAAGTGACCGCCCGACATTTCGCCAATCGTGAGGCGGTATGGAACGCCGCGCTCAGTCCCAACGATGGCGGCATTTCCTTCCTCGTTGAGCAGTTGACGGCAACCATCGACGAAAGCCTCAAGGCGCGCCAGATTGGCGAGAGGCTCAGTGAGCAGGCCCGCACCCTTCACAGCCAGTTCCGCCGGTTCTACCACGCCGACGACGACGCTGGCCGGCAAGAGAAGGACAAGGCGATCCAGGCGCTGCGCCGCGATCTCTATCGCAGCGTCGATCCGCAGCAATATCGACCCTTCCTGCATCTGCTCGCCGCGATGTCGCTGGATGAACGCGAATGCCGCGAGTGTTTCCTGACGGTTGCCGCCCTCAAGCCGGAACAGGCTGCCTCCACCGACGAAGCGGCTCCTGCCGCCGAAGACCCGTGGTCAGACGACCCCTGGGCGGAGGTGCCGGCTGTCCCGGCGCCCGCGCCAGCCAAACCCCGGCTGCTCGTCATCCCGGATCGCCCCGCCAGCTTTGCCCGTGATCTCATGAATCTCTGGGCCGACAAGTTGCGGCGCCTGCCGCAAGCCGCCGCTGGATTTGGCCTTCCGGGTCGCATCATTGAAGAGCTGGCAAGCGAACTCATCGTCGGAGCCAATCGTCTTGATCTCGGCACCACGATCGCCGACATCGTGCGGCGACAGGTTCAGGCGGCCAATGTGCGTTGGGACGATGTGGCCGACCGGGCGGCCAACCTTGCCGGCACTATCATCAATGACTTCATCGCCGATCTCGGCTTCGCCCTCCAACCGGCCGCCGAACGGCCGAAACGGCCGCGCTCCGACATGCCGATCTTTGCGCCGCCGCCCTCCTTCGGCGAACTGCCCGAGCTGGCGGAACACCGGGTCAGGCTCGAGGTCGATTTTTTCCTCGACTGGGCCACGGCCCTGCACCGTCTGGCGCTGGACAATGTGAGCTTCAGCGGCGGGCGCGAGATCGACGATGTCCAGAATGCCCGGCTGGGCCGTCTCCTGGACGAGTTGGCCCCGCTTTTGAACCGTATCGCCTGAAGGTCCGCCGATGTTCCGCCTGAACCAGACCCAGGACATGCCCGCGGGCATTGCCGCACTGCACTGCCCGAATACGCCGCTCGACCCCCAAAGCGTCGAATTCTGCGTGGGCCACCCCCTGCCCGGAGGGGGGCGGCATCATCTGGATCCGGCGAACCCCGATCAGCCTTGGGGCGCGGCGGAAATCTGGCAACGGCCGGCGGGAGCACGGCAGGAAGGCAACCTCCTGATCCTGACGCTCGACGCCTTCACCACCTTCCATCTCAAGCCCAACCAGCCCTTTTTTGTCACCCTGCGTGACGGCAATGGCGGCAGGACGGACGGCCCCGTAATCGGTATCGCCTTGCGCCTTCCAAGTGCGCCGCCACGTGGCTGGAAGCCGACATCCGCCCCCGCAGCACAGCCGGCGCCGGCCATCACCGCCGAGCCGGCCCCGCCGCTGGAACCCCTCACCGCTCCGGCACTCGAAACCGGCCCGGCTCCAACAGGGCGCTCCCCGCTTCCCCTCATCGGCGGCATCGCGCTTGTGCTCCTTTTGCTGGGCGGTACGGCTGCCTGGTGGTTTCTGGGCCGGCCGGCCGACACCTCGCAGCAGGCGGAGACCCTGCCCGCCCCCAACGCAACGCCAATGCCGCCCGCCGAGGAATTCACCCTGGCGTCCGCCCGCAGCGCCCTTGCGGGAAAGCCCGATGCCGCCGCCGCTCTTGCGCTCGGCAAGGCCCATCTGGCTGCGAAGGATCTTGATGGCGCCTTCCTTCTCCTGCGCAATTCGGCGGAACAGGGAAACCCGGAGGCTGCGGCGGCCGTGGGCGGCCTTTACGACCCGGACGGCTGGAGCAAGGACACCAGCCCTCTGCCGGCTCCCAACGCCGAACAGGCGGCCCAGTGGTACCGCAAGGCGGCGGAAGCCGGCGATGCCGAAGCGCAATATCGTCTCGCCATGGTGCTGAAGAGCGGCAAGACCGACGCCCAGGATGGCCCCGAACAGGCCATTTCATGGCTGCGCAAAGCCGCCGATCAAGGCCATGTCAAAGCCAAGGAGGCTCTTGGAGAATGAAGCGACCGCTGACATCCCTGGCCGGTGCCTTGGCCTGCGCCCTTCTGCTGCTGACCAGCCTGCAGGCGGCGGCGCAAACCCGTCAGCCGCTGCTGATCGAGGGCAAGACAACTCTGTACCAGAAGGTTCTGACCCGCCCCGGTGCCCAGCTGCGGGCCGCGCCTGACGCCACCGGCGGCAAACCCCTTCCGGCGATGAGCGTCCTGTTCGTTTACGGCCGGCAGAACGGCATGGTCGAGGTTGGCGCCGCTTCCGATGGCAAGGTCCAGGGGTTTGTCCCCGAGGCCGAAACCATCGCCTGGCAGCACACGCTGGTGATGGGCTTTGCAAATCCGGCCGGCCGCGACCGGGTGCTGTTTTACAAGGATCGCGACGGGTTGATGGCGACCCTCTCCGCCGAAGCCCCCGCGACGGTGGCGGACGCCCAGCGCAAGGCGGTCGCGGACGGGACGCTTCCTGCCGACAGCCCGATCGTTTCCATCGAGCCGGAAAATACCATCGACCTGCAGCAGAAATTCTATCTGCTGCCGATCCTCGAAGCCAAATCGGCCATCCTGCCTTCCGGTTTCCGGGTGCGTACCGTCCATGTCGCTTCTGTGACTCGGGAAGAAAAGCCTGTGCAGGCGCAGCGCATCAACCCGGACGAAGCGCTCAAGGATTTTCGCTCCGGTATCGTCTTCCTGGTCGATGCCTCCTCTTCCATGCAGCCCTATATCGACCGGACCCGCCAGGCCGTCTCCGAAGTGTTCGCAAGCGTCGAGGCCGCCAAGCTCAACGACAAGGTCCGGTTCGGCTTGGTCGCCTATCGTGACGATCCCGCGAAGGTGAAGGGCATCGACTATCTCGCCAAAACCTTCGCCGACCCGAACAAGGCAACAACCCGGGACAGCTTCATGGAAGCCGCCAAGGGCGTGGAGGCGTCTACCGTATCGACCCGTGCCTTTGCCGAGGACGGATATGCCGGGCTGGAACACGCCTTGCGCGGCATTGACTGGAACGGATTTGGTGGCCGGTTCATCGTGATGATCACCGATGCCAGCTCACGCGAAGGAAACTCTCCGTATTCGGCGACCAAACTTTCCACCGACCAGATGCGCCAGATGGCGCAGGAGAATGGCGCCGCGATCTATGTGCTGCACCAGCTGACCGATGAAGGTAAGGGCGACCACGCCGCCGCCAAGGCGCAATATGAGCGCCTGACCGCCTATCCAGGCGTCGGGGCGCTTTATTTCCCCGTGGCGGCCGGGGATCCTGAAGTCTTCAAAAATCAGGTGAAACAGCTTGCGGACCTGCTGGTCGATCAGGTTCGCAAGGCAAGCGACCCTTCGGCCAAGGCTGAGGCCAAACCTGAAGATGCCAAGCTGGCCGAAACGACCGAAGCGGTCGGCCATGCCATGCGGCTGGCCTATCTCGGCAAGACCGAAGGGACGAGCGCGCCCACCATGTTCGAGGCTTGGGCCTCTGATCGGGATATCGCCAAGTCCGACGTCACCGCCTTCACCGTCAGGGTTCTGCTGACCAAAAATCAGCTCTCAGACCTTCAGGCAACCCTGCGCCGGATCGTGGATGCCGGCGAAAAGGCCCAGATCGAGCCTGGTGATTTTTTCAATGAGCTTCGCAGCGCCGCCGCCGCCATGGGCCGGGATCCCTCCAAGATCGGCCAAGGCCAAGTGCGCAATCTGGAGCAGGCCGGCCTGATGGGCGAATATCTCGACGGGTTGCCCTATCAGAGCAAGCTGATGGCGCTTGACGAGGACAGCTGGAGCCGCATGGGCGTGGGCGAACAGCAGGCGGTGATCGACGATATCAAGTCCAAGATCGCCCTCTATCAGCGCTATCATGACGATGTGGATCGCTGGGTGATGCTGGCGGAAGGCGCCGGAGCGGGTGATGCCGTCTATCCGGTACCCGTCGATAGCCTGCCGTGATCGTCGAGGCCATCGGAGTTGAAAAGAGCCGTGGCGGCCTGACCGTCGCTCTGGATCATCTTGTGTTGCCGGCAGGTTCACTCTCTGCCCTCATTGGCCCGTCCGGTTGCGGCAAGAGCACGGCGCTCGATCTTGTCGCGGCCACCCTGCGCCCTGATCGCAGCCTGCGGCTGCGGCTCGGTGATACCGATGTCGGTCTGTTGTGGCGCCGCCAGGCGACGGCAGCGCTCATCGCCTGGCGAGCGAGCAGGCTGGGATATGTCCTGCAGACGGGCGGTCTGCTGCCGGCCTTGTCTGTGCGCGAGAACATCCGCCTTTCCCGCCGTTTGCTTGGCCTTGAGGGGCCAGGGCCGGAAGCCGGCGTCGCCCAGCGGCTGGGCATCGGCCACCTGCTTGGGCGCTATCCCGCTGCCCTGTCCATCGGTGAACGCCAGCGGGTTGCCATCGCTCGCGCGCTTGTGCATGAGCCGCCGCTTGTCCTGGCGGATGAGCCGACCGCGGCGCTCGACCCCGCTCGCGCCGCTGAAGTGCTGGCGCTGCTGACCGATCTGACGCGGGAGCGCGGCGCCACCCTACTGGTGGTGACGCACGACGCCGAACTGGCGCAGCGGGCGGGGTTGCGGCTCATAGCCTGCCACACCACCCCCGGCCGCACGGCAATAACCTCATGAGGCAGTTTTCTCATCTGCTGCGCCTTATCCTGGCGGATATTCGGCACGACCGCGTCGCCGTCCTGTGTCAGGCCCTGTCGCTGGCCGCAGTTCTTGTGCCGCTGATGGTCCTGCTGGGATTGCGCAGCGGCGTGATCGGGACACTCATCGACAGGATGGACAACGATCCCGCGATGCGTCTCATCCTGCCGGAAGTGACGGGCAGTTCCCGCTTCGACGCCGCTTGGTTCACCCGCTGGCGGGGGCGTCCCGAAGTCGCCTTTGTGCTGCCAAACACCCGCGCCATTGCCGGCCAAGTCGATCTGGTGACGGCAGCGGGCGACAGTCTGTTGGTATCACTCAACCCAACTGCACCAGGAGACCCGCTTGGCGGGGGCGATGCCGTGACGGATGCCGGGCGCATCGCGCTCACCACCGATACAGCGCGCCGCCTGAAGGTCACTGTTGGCGACCCGCTGGTTATCGCCATTGAGCGCACCCGTAACGGCCGCATCGAACCGGCCAGCCACGACGCCGTGGTTGCCGCCATTCTGGCACCGGAAAAGGCCTCCGGCACCGGCGCCTATGTGACCTTGCCGCTGCTCCTCGAGCTCCAATCATACCGCGACGGTTACACTGTGCCGGGGCTCGGCGATCACGGGAACGGACCCGCGCCGAGCACCGACGCCTTTGCCCTTTTCCGCCTCTATGCCCGCTCCATCCGCGATGTGGCCCCGCTTGCCGCGGACCTGCGGGCCGAAGGTATTCAGGTTTCCGCCCGAGAAGGAGAAATTGCCAGCACATTGCGACTCGACGCCAATCTGCGGGCCGTGCTCACCATCATCATCGTCGCGGCCGGCATCGGCATCGGCATATCACTGCTCGCCGGCCAACTGGCGGCCTTGCGCAAGAAACGGCGCGATCTCGCGGTGCTGAAGCTCATTGGCTACGGCCCCGGCTGGCTCGCCGGCCTGCCGATCGGCCAGGTCGTCGCGGTAAGCCTGCTCGGCGGACTGCTTGCCAGCCTGTTCTTCGCCGGGACCGCCGGAGCGATCAACCATTTCTTCGCCGACAGCCTGGGAAGCGGCGAACGCGCCTGCCGGCTGGCTCCGGCGGAAATCATCATGATACTGGCGGCGACACTGGCCGTCGCCTTGCCGGCTGGACTGATCGCCGGCTGGCAAGCCGCCCATGTCGATCCAGCCGAAGAGGTCCGGGATGTTTAGGACACTACTTTTTATTGTCATGGGTCTGATTCCCGCCACGGCAGGCGCCGCAGAGGCCCCTTGGCCGGAGCGCGTCTACAACCCGCAAAAGGCAGACGATGATCTGGTTCTGCCCATGCCGTGCGGGGGCGCCATGGTCTTCCGGCGCATTGAGCTGCCGGCTGACGGGCTGCTGGGCGATCGCCGGATCCAACTCGGCCGCACCGACGATGCGCTGGGCTACGCCGAAAACACTCGCCCGGACTATATTGGCGGCGGTTTTACCGACCCGGAAAAGAAGGGAACCAGGGCATATTATCTCGGCAAGTACGAGGTTACCCAAGCTCAATGGGCCGCCTTTGACACCCCTTGCAAAGCCGTCACAGATGAGGGGCGCCTGCCTGTCGTCAACATCACCTGGGCGGAAAGCGTTGGTTTTGCCGAAAAATATTCAGCTTGGGCCGCCGTGAACGCAGCCAAACAGTTGCCAACCGAGGATGGCGCCCTCGCCTTCCTGCGCCTGCCGACCGAAGCCGAATGGGAGTATGCCGTCAGAGGGGGGGCGGCCGTGCCGGATTCCGTCTTTATCGAGACAACTTTTCCGATGACCGAAGCACCCGCGCGTTATGTCTGGTATCAGGGAACAGATTCCGCCAATAACGAGCTCAACGTCGTCGGACTGCTGAAGCCAAATCCGCTCGATCTTTATGACATGCTGGGTAATGTCGGCGAATTCGTGCTAGACCCCTTCCGCCTTAACAAGCTGTCCCGCCTGCACGGTCAGGCGGGTGGCCAGACGGTCAAGGGTGGAGACTACCGCACTCCGCTGGCCGATATCCGGAGCGCGGCACGCCAGGAATTTGTACCGATCGACAAGAAGGGCGAACGCCGCTCGCCCACCACCGGAGTTCGTCTTGCGCTGGTCGCGGCCAGCCTGCCCAGCCCCCAGCGCCTGACCGCCATCCGCGAGGCCTGGAACGCCCTGCCGGCCAGCGCGGTGGCACCGCAGGACGACCCGGTCAAGGAAGCCGAAGCGCTGGCCCAATCTGTCGATGATCCGGCGCTCAAGCAGCGGATCGCCGCCCTCTCTGCTGTCATCAAGGTGTCGATCCAGACCCGCAACGAGCAGCGTGACCGCGCCGCCGTCAATGCCCTGCGCGTTGGCGCTTATGTCGCGGACAAGCTAGCGGCGGATCAGCGGGTCCTCAAGGCTCTGCAGGCTATTCTAGAAATCACCGCCAAGGATACCGCAGAATACAAGGATCGCGCGGACCGGTTGACCACCGCCGAGGCGGCTTTCGAGCAAAATCTGGATTATTATCTGGATGTCACGCTTGGCGTTGAAACCGACTATCCCAAAGCCGTCGTCGCCAGCCAGGCAGAGGTACTGAAACGCGATCTGGAGGCCAAGAAAATTACCTCGCTCGAGAAGCGCATCGACACCTTCGTGAAACATGTCGAGCAGTTGCGCGCCGGAAGCGCCATTGACCGTTCCAAGGTTCTTGCTGACATCAATTAGCCCTCCGGTTTTCGTGACAATGCATATCCTGCACCCTTGCGGGCGGGACCGCATGGCAGGCAAAAAGCCACAACTGCGGCGAGTCGGAAGCGCCATCAACCATTAAAAGGACCGTGGCTGCGTTTTTAGTCTTTTATCTGTTGTACAAAATAGTGTGTTATTCAGCTCACCAAAAAAATTGAGTTCTGTGGAAGAACAAAGCCGGGAAAAAGCGGATGGGCATGGGATTATTACGCAGTAAGACCATCACATTGACGCTGACAGGCGCGCTGTGCCTTACAGGCTGTCAGACGTTGCAGACGACCCAGAAACCTCCGCTGACGCCAGCAGAGCAGGCGCTGCGCGACGAGGCGAAAACTTTCAACGAAACAGTCGCCGGCGGCGCCGTTACCGGCGCCTTGATTGGTGCTGTGCTGGGCGCTCTGATCGGCGCGACCTCAAACAGCAATAATCGGGGACAAGCTATTGCCACGGGGGC
Organism: Radicibacter daui; assembly: GCA_030657355.1. Classification (GTDB taxonomy): domain Bacteria; phylum Pseudomonadota; class Alphaproteobacteria; order Radicibacterales; family Radicibacteraceae; genus Radicibacter; species Radicibacter daui. Next base: position 90,753 of record CP131057.1, on the reverse strand, counting down.
GATGGTCGGTGCTGCTGCAGGCGGTGTCCTCGGCGGTGTTGATGGATACATGACGGCCAAGGCACAGGAAGCGGGCAACAACAAGGTTCGCCAGATCGAGGCGATGACAGCGGATGTCAAGAAGGACACCGATCGTCTTCAGCAACTTGTGGATAGCTCCAACGAAGTGTTGGAAGACAGCAGGGATCGCCTTGAAAAGATGAGGGCCGAACTTGATGCCAAAAAAATGACAACAGCCGAGGCAAATGAAACGGTTCGCCTCGTCAAGGAAAACCAGAAGCTGCTTCAGGATACGCTGGAGACCAGTATCAAGAAACGTAACACCTATCAGCAGGCCGCCGCGAAAATGAAAGCTAACGGGGCAGACACCAAGGAGATGGACGCCCAGATCGCAGAGCTTGAAAAGCAGGTCAAAGCTCTTGAATCCAACGTTTCAAGCCTCAATTCAGCTTTGGAGATCACGCGTGTCGGCTAAGTATGGCATCTCTTTGATACTCGTCGCCTCACTCGGCGCGACCGCTTGCGCGACCTATCTGGATCAGAAGGCTGACCTCGTCGCGGGTGGTCCCCAACAGCGCGTGGCTCAGGCACAGAGCAACTATAACGCAGCAGTGGCCGCTAACCAGAACCTCGAAGATCAGCGCTTGTCACTGGAGCGTGATATCGAACGCAACGAAAAGCGTATCACAGCAGCCCAGGATCAGCTGAAAAAGGCCAATCGGGATCTCGCCTCGGCGCTGGCGCAGAAAAAGCTATCCCAGGAACAATACGCCAAATTGAAGAGCCAATCTGATGCCATAAATCGCGAACTTGCGAAACTTGACCTGCAAACTCAGGCCGACCAGAACAATAGCACTAACGGTCCCGAGATTGCAGCGAGGCAGGCTCGCATTGAAGAGCTGGAAAAGCGCAAGGCCGAACTCGACAAGGCGATCGGGCTGGCACTGGGTGGCTGATACCCAGGCCCTCTGTCTTCTCTCTCCGGAAAGGGCGGAAGACCGCGCGCTCTTTGCCCGGCTTCGCGAGTTACTGCTGGCCGACCCGTTTCGCCTCGGGCTGCTGCGTCAAGTGGAGGCGCTGCCCCTGCCCAACTGCTGGATTGGCGCCGGGCTCATCCGCAACGCGGTCTGGGACCATCTGCACGGCCGCCCACTCTCGCAAGACGTCACCGACATCGATGTCATCTGGTTCGATGCCGGACGGACAGACAAGAAAACGGAGAGCGCCCTCGAAGCGGAACTTTCCCGTACCGCCCCCGGCCAGAACTGGTCCGTCAAGAACCAGGCCCGCATGCACCTGACAAACGGCGATGCGCCCTATACCGATTGCGCCGATGCCCTTCGTCACTGGCCGGAGACAGCGACCGCTGTCGCTGTGCGGCTCATCGGCAGCAACCTCGATATTCTGGCGCCCTTCGGCCTCGGCGATCTCTTCCAAGGCCTTCTGCGCCCGACCCCGCATTTCACCCTCAGCGGCAAACAGCGGATCTTTGACGAACGGGTCCGCAGCAAAGGCTGGCTCAACCTCTGGCCCGCGTTGCGGCTTGCAAGTTAGGCAATGCCCTCACGCGCGCTCCCCCGGCCCTTTCACCAAGGCGTCGGCGAATTTGCGCAGCAGACGCGTCAAGTCGGCCAGTTCCGCCGGTTCCCAGGACTGGAAGATCTGCCGGCCAAGGCGCTCACGGGCGGCATCGATCCGGGCGGTCATCGCCCGCCCCGCCGGGCTGATCACCGCCTCGCGCACCCGCCGGTCAGCCACGCTGGCGCGCCGCTCGACAAGGCCGAGACTCTCCAGTTTGGCGACCTGCCGGCTGACGGTCGTGTAATCGCGCCCGGCGCGATCCGCCAGATCAACGACTCCGATCGGACCCAGACGCTCGATCCCCACCAGCAGCGGAAACAGCGCCCGGTCCAGCGAGATTCCGGCCTCCCGGATCAGTTCCTCGTCCCGCTGCGGCCGGTTCATCACCGCCACCACGTCCAGCACAGAGCGATGAATATCGCGGAGCTGTTCCTCAATATGTGTATTTTGCACGTTTTTCATTGACGCCATTTCCAGATCGGAGATATGTGTATCATACACATATATCGCTCCTTCGAAAGGTGCGTCATGACTGCTTCCACGCTTGCCCTGCGCAACTGGGCCACGCCGCTCACCATCGGCGCCTTTCTTCTGATGTCGCTCACCGGGGTCCTGATGTTCTTCGAACTGGACCGGGGGCTGGTCGTTGTGGCGCACCAATGGCTGTCCTGGCTTTTCCTCTTCGGCGCCGGCGGCCACATCGTCGCGAACCTCAAGCCCTTCAAGCGGCATCTCGCCTCCCGCTCGGGCAAAGCCGCCCTGCTGGGAGCAGGCGCCATTGTCATGGCTGCGCTGTTCTCCTGGGGTCTGATTACCGGTCCGCAGCTGGAACGCCCCATTGAGGAGGCGCTGATAAGCGCCCCGCTCTCGTCCCTCGCCGCCGTCTCCGGGCAGGACTTCCGGACCCTGCTTGACCGGCTGCATGCCCAAAATATTCCGGCGGAAGGTCAGGAGACCCTCCGCCAACTCTCCGCGCTCCACGGCGTCGACGAAAACCGCCTGCTCGGGCTGGTTTTTCTGCCGGACTGACCGACACCCCTCTCCCCTCCTCAGGAACAAAAAATCATGAAAGCAGCCCTTGTCCACGCGGCCGGGCAAAGCCCGACCTATGCCGATTGCGCCGAACCCGCGCCGCAGGAAGGCGAAGCTCTGGTCCATATCAACGCCTCGGCCCTCAGCCAGCTTGCCCGCGGCCGCGCTTCCGGCCGGCATTACAGCGCCTCCGGCCAGTTTCCCTTCATTGCCGGCATCGATGGCGCCGGGCGGCTGGAGGATGGCAGGCGGGTCTATTTTGTTCTGCCAACGCCACCAGGCGGCAGCTTTGCCGAACGGACTGCCGTGCCGCTGGCGCGCTGTCTGCCGCTACCGGAGGCGCTTGACGATGCCATGGCCGCAGCCATCGCCAATCCCGGCATGTCCTCCTGGGCCGCACTGACATTGCGGGCCCGACTGGTTGCCGGAGAAACGGTCTTTATCAACGGGGCAACCGGTGCCGCCGGCCAGCTTGCCGTGCGGATCGCCCGGCATCTGGGCGCCCGCAAGGTGATTGCCACCGGGCGCAATCCGGCCGTACTCACCAGCCTTGCGGCAGAGGGCGCGGGTGTAACGATCTCCCTCACCCAGCCGGAAGAGGCACTTCAGAAGCAGCTGATGGAGGTTTTTTCGGGCGGGGTCGATATCGTGCTCGATTATCTCTGGGGCCGCAGCGCCGAACTGGTACTGACGGCGGCGGCCCGTGCCGGGGCCGATGGCGCGCCCCTGCGCTATGTCGAGATCGGCAGCGTCAGCGGCGGCGAGATCACCCTGCCCGGCGCGGTGCTGCGCTCGACGGCCATCGTGCTCATGGGCAGCGGTATTGGCAGCATTCCGCTGGATCAACTGGTGACCGCTACCGGTGAGATGCTGGCCGCCGCCCCGGCCGCCGGCCTCAGCCTCGACCTGCAACGCGTCCCGCTCAGCCAGATCGAGACGGTCTGGAACAGCGATACCGGCGATGGCCGTATCGTCTTTATCCCGGATTGAGGATTTGGAGGCCCGGCGGCTCACGCCACCGTTTCGAGCCCGCCGGTTTCTCCCAAGCGGTATTTCTCTCCGGTTGCCGGGCAGGTCAGGTCCTCGCCCAGCAGCTCGCCGTACCGGCTCATCCAGGCGGTGCGGCGGGCCGGCACGCCAGTCATCACCGCATGGGCCGGCACGTCGCGAGTCACCACCGCCCCGGCGCCGATGAAGGCGTAAGCACCGATGGTCACGCCCGGCACGATGGTGGCGTTGGCGCCGATGCTGGCGCCGCGCTTCACCAGAGTCGGGCGGAATTCATTTTTCCGTTCCACCTCGGCGCGAGGATTCATCACATTGGTGAAGACGCAGGACGGGCCGCAGAAGACACCATCCTCCAGCGTTACCCCTTCATAGACAGAGACATTGTTCTGGATTTTGCAGCGGTTCCCGACACTGACGCCGCGGCCGATCATCACATTCTGGCCGATAATGCAGCCTTCGCCGATCACGGCGTCGCCCAGGATGTGGGAATAGTGCCAGATGGCCGTCCCGTTGCCGATGCTTGCCGGCGCATCCACCCAAGCGGTTTCATGCAGTTTCACGCCGTCAATGGACGTAACCCGGCTCATCGGCTCTGCCCCACCTCGTTGCCGCGTGCCCCGGCACGCCTTTAACGCTTGTAACTTAAGGGCATTTTCCTTCAAAAACCACGCCCCGCACCAGAACTTTGTGGCAAGGGGTGGGCATCACTGCCATTGACCTCCCCGTTTTGGGGCGGCAGTTTTAGGGTATTAGAATATTTTGCTGCCGCTTCCTCGCGGCCGAGAACCAGAAAGCAGCAATGCCGGCCGCACCGCGTAATCACCATCGCATCCTGATGTACAGCCACGACTCTTTCGGGCTGGGACATCTGCGACGTTGCCGCGAGATTGCCCACTCGCTGGTGGACACTCACCGCGACCTCTCGGTGCTGATCATCTCCGGCTCGCCGATCATCGGCAGCTATGATTTCAAGTCGCGCGTCGATTTCGTGCGTATTCCGGGCGTCATCAAGCTGCGCAATGGCGAGTACACCTCGCTCAAGCTGCATATCGACACCCGCGAGACGCTGCGCATGCGCCGCGAGATCATCCGCCACACGGCGCAGATCTTCGATCCCGACATGCTGATCGTGGACAAGGAGCCGCTCGGCCTGCGCGGGGAGATCAAATCCACCCTCTCCATGCTCAAGCGCCGGGGCTGCCGCCTCGTGCTCGGCATCCGCGACGTGATGGACGATCCGGACCTGCTGGAGCCGGAATGGGAGCGCAAGGAGGTCATGCCCGTCCTGCGCGACCTCTATGACGACATCTGGGTCTATGGCACCCGCAGCTTCTACGAGCCGCTGACAGGCCTCGATGTGCCGGAGGACGTGGTGCGCAAGATGCGCTACACCGGCTATCTGCGCCGCCAGCTGCCGGCCGTGATGTCGCCCACCACCATCCAGCGCCCGGATGAGCCCTATCTGCTGGTCACGCCCGGTGGCGGCGGCGACGGCATTGAGCTCATCGACTGGGTGATCAGCGCCTACGAGTTTGACCGCAGCGTCGATTTCCGCTCGCTTATCGTGCTCGGCCCCTTCATGCCGTCCCATGCGCAGGCCGATTTCATGGAGCGGGCCGCCCGTATTCCGGCGCTCGACATCATCACCTTCGACAGTTACCCCGAGGCGTTGATCGAGGGCTGCCGCGGCATGATCGCCATGGGCGGCTACAACACCTTCTGCGAGATCCTGTCCTTCGACAAACCGGCCGTCATCGTGCCCCGCACCACGCCGCGCAAGGAGCAGTATATCCGCGCCCGCCGCGCGCAGGAGCTGGGCATGCTGCGCATGCTGGAGGATGACGGGCTGCGCCATCCGCAAGCGATGGTCACCGCCCTCAAGACCCTGTTCCGCGAGGGCAAGCCGCCATCGGCCGCCGGTATCCCGGGCCTGCTGGCAGGCCTTGAGAACATCAACAATTTTGTCGGCAACTGCCTGATGGAGCACGCGGCCTGAAAAGGCCGCCTCTGCGCTTTCACGCCCCGATCCTCAATCCTTGCGCATGATATTGTAGCGGCCAGGTGCGACGCCCGGCGGCAGGGGCAGCGGTGTCCAGTTCGCCATGGCGAGATCCTGATCGCAAAGAATGATCCCGCCCTTGCGCATGGCGGCATCCACGAGCGGGGAAAGGCGCGCCGCGAGCGCCTTGTTGGCTGCCGCATCGCCCGAGCCGATATCGACATGCGCCAGCGCCGCTACCGGCCCGAGGCGGGCCGTGAGCTGCGGCAGCTGCACCTCCACCTCGCCTAGCAGCATGTGCTCGCTATCCGGAATGCAGGCGGGATGGGCGTTGATCTGGCGGTCGAAGACAAAAATCTCCCGCTCCGGCAGGCGGCCCCGCAAATGGTCGAAGGTGCGCCCGTTGCCAAGCCCGATCTCAAGCACCGGGCCGGGCATGTCCGCAATCGCCCCGGCTGCATAATCAAGGCAATCGCGCTGTGCCATCATCCGGCGGATAAAACTGTCGAGCCTGCTCATTGACGAGACCGGTCATTGTTGCTGTTGTCCGCCCCAACCAGACTCCAAAGCCCTGCCAGGCGCAAGCTGACAAAATTGACCGGGACAAGAGACCAGAGCCGCATGACGCCCGAGACCACCGTACCCACGCCGCAAGTGATCGGTGTTGTCCTCAAGGGTTATCCGCGCCTGTCGGAAACCTTTATTGCGCAAGAGCTTCTGGGTCTGCAGCAGGCCGGGATGGACCTGCGCTTCATCTCGCTGCGCCACCCGACGGACAAGAAACGCCACCCGATCCACGAGCAGATCACCGCCCCGGTCTCCTACCTGCCGGAATATCTCTATCAGGAGCCGCTGCGGGTGCTTGCCGGCTGGTGGCATGCTCGCCGGCTACCGGGATATCGCAGGGCGCTTTGCCAGTGGGTCAGGGATTTCTGGCGGGACCGCACCTCCAACCGGGGGCGCCGTTTTGGTCAGGCACTGGTGCTGGCAGCGGAGTTGCCACCGGAGGTAACGCGCCTTTACGCCCACTTCCTGCACACGCCGGCCTCGGTTGCCCGTTATGCGGCGATGATGCGCGGCCTGCCCTACAGCATCTCCGCCCACGCCAAGGACATCTGGACCATCCCGGAGTGGGAGAAGCGGGAAAAACTGGCCGACTGCAACTGGCTCGTTACCTGCACCGCCGCCAACGCCGACCATCTGCGCGGCCTTGCCAAGGATCCCGCCAAGGTTCACCTGCTCTATCATGGGCTCGATCTTGCCCGCTTTGCTGATCCCGGCCCGCGCCTTGCCGGCAGCGACGGGGCAGACGGACCGGTGCAACTGCTCTCTGTCGGCCGGGCGGTGGAAAAGAAGGGTTATGACATCCTGCTGGCTGCCCTCGCCCGGCTGCCGGCAGCGCTCGATTGGCACTTCACCCATATCGGCGGCGGCCCGCTGCTGCCGGGCCTCAAGGCCAAGGCTGAACAGCTCGGCATCGCTGCCCGTATCGACTGGCGCGGCTCGGACAGCCAGGACGCCGTACTGGCCGCGCTGCGCCGGGCCGACCTCTTCACGCTGGCCAGCCGCATCACCGGCAATGGTGACCGCGACGGCCTGCCCAATGTGCTGATGGAAGCCCAGAGCCAGCGGCTGCCCGTTGTATCAACCGCCGTCTCCGCCATTCCGGAATTTATAGTCGAGGGCGAGAGCGGGTTGCTGGTGCCATCGGAAGACCCGGCGGCTCTCGCTGCCGCTCTGGAGCGCCTGATCCGTGACCCGGCCTTGCGAGTTGCCTTTGGCGCCGCCGGCAACAAGCGCCTGCGGGAGCGCTTCAGCGCCGATGCCTGCCTCAAGCCCCTGCTCACTCTCTTCGGCAGACCGGTCCCATGAAGATCGCCTTCTATGCCCCGATGAAGCCGCCGGATCATCCGGTGCCCTCCGGCGACCGGCTGGTGGCGCGCCTGCTGATGCAGGCGCTGGAGATAGCGGGGCATGGGGTCACGCTCGCCTGCCGCTTTCGCAGCCACGACAAGGCCGGCGACGCCGCGCTTCAGGAACGCCGCCGCAAGGCCGGCCTCTGGCTTGCCGGCAAGCTCGCCGCGCGCCTGCGGGCCAATCCGCCCGACCTCTGGTTCACCTACCACCTCTATCACAAGGCCCCGGACTGGATCGGCCCTGCCGTCTGCCGGACGCTCGGCATTCCCTATGTCGTGGCGGAGGCGAGTTATGCCCCCAAGCAGTCCGGCGGGCGCTGGGACCTCGGCCATCGGGCCGCGGCAGACGCCATCCGCGCAGCCGATGCGCTGGTCGGCCTCAGCAGCGCCGATGCCGACTGCGTGCGCCCGCTGCTGGAGGCACCGGAGCGGCTTGTGGCCGTAAGGCCCTTTCTGGAGACAACACCCTTCCGGCAGGCCGCTGCCGACCGCCCCGGCCATCGTGAGGACTGGTCACGCCGCCTGTCCCTCGACACGAACAAGCCGTGGCTGCTGGCTGTCGGCATGTTCCGGGAAGGCGACAAGCTGGCCTCCTACCGGGTGCTGGGCGATGCCCTCTCCCGCCTTGCCGGGCATGACTGGCAATTGCTCGTCGCCGGGTATGGGCCGGCAGAAGCTGCCGTAAAGGCTGCTCTTTCTCCGGTTGCCGACCGTTGCCGCTGGGTCGGCCGGCTGGAGCGGGAGGAGCTTGCCGGCCTTTATGCCGCTGCCGACATCATGGTCTGGCCCGCCATCAATGAGGCTTACGGCATGGCCCTGCTTGAAGCGCAATCGGCGGGTTTGCCCGTCGTTGCCGGACGCATTCTGGGCGTGCCGGACATTGTGCGGGATGGCGAAACCGGCCTGCTCGCTGCCGGTGGAGATGCCGGTGATTTTGCCGCCCGGCTCGGCCCGTTGCTGGCCGATGGCGCGCGGCGCCGGGCGATGAGCGATAGAGCCTTGCAGTCAACGGCAGCACACCATGATATTGCCGGAGCCAGCCGGCTTCTGGACCGTATCGTGCGCACGGCGCGGGCGCCGGAGGAGGCAGGGAACAAAGGGGCGGCCCATCCATGATCGATCTGCTTTTCATCCGCCACGCCCCGACAGCCTGGAATGATGAGGGCCGCCTGCAAGGCCAGACCGATATTCCGCTCTCCGCCGCCGGCCGCGTCCAGGCCGGCCGCTGGCGGGCACCGCTGGAGTTCGGCGAGGCGACGTGGATCGCAAGCCCGCTGTCGCGCTGCATTGAAACGGCACGTCTGATGGGAGCGGAGCCCGATATCGAACCCGCCCTCACCGAAATGGACTGGGGCGACTGGGAAGGGCGCAAACTGCCCGATCTGCGCCAGGAACTCGGCGCGAGCCTCACCCGAAACGAAGACCGGGGTATCGATTTCCGGCCTGAGGGCGGTGAAAGCCCGCGCGAGGTGATGGCCCGCCTCAAGGAATGGCTGCAGACGCTGGACTATGAACCCTCGCCCTATGTCGCCGTGACCCACAAGGGCGTCATCCGCGCCGCCCTTGCCCTCGCCACCGACTGGCCGATGCTGGGCAAAGCTCCCAGCAAGGCCCCGCATGGCACCGGCCAATGGCTGCGCCTTGATGAGGACGGCACGCTTTCCGTCATTGAACTCGACATGCCGCTGACGGACGGCGGAGACGATCTGTGAGTAAAGCGCCCCGCCTGCTGCTTTATGTCCAGCACCTGCTGGGCATCGGCCACATCAAGCGCGCCGAAGCCCTGGCCGTCGCTTTTGCCGGTGACGGGTTCGAGGTCACCGTCCTTTTGGGCGGCGAACCCGTGCCGGGCGTTGCTTTTCCCGGCTGCACCACGGTGCAGCTGCCGCCCTGCCGCACCGCCGACGAAAATTTTTCCGCGCTGCTGGACGAAGCCGGCAACCCTGTCACCGACGCTTGGTGGGAAAAGCGCCGGGCGCAGTTACTGGACACCTTCGACGCGAGGCGCCCCGATGTCTTGCTGACGGAGATGTTTCCCTTCGGCCGCCGGCCGTTCCGCAAGGAATTGCTGCCGCTGCTGGAGCGCGCGAGGCAGGCCGAATGGCGCCCCCGCATTGTCTCTTCCGTGCGCGACCTGCTGGTGGCCAAGAACAAACCCGGCCGCGACGCGCAGATGGCCGAGATTGCCCGGCGTTATTATGACCTCGTGCTGGTGCATGGCGATGAAGCCGTGCTGCCTTTCAGCGCCTCCTTCAGCGAAGCCGCCAGCATTGCCGACCTCATCCGCCATACCGGTTATGTCGGCTCCTCCTCCACGCTCGCCGCTCCGCCCGGGGACGGGGAGGATGAGGTTATCGTCTCCATCGGCGGCGGCAGTGTCGGCGCGGATTTGATGGCGGTTGCGCTGGAAGCGGCGCGCCTTGTGGGCAGCGCCCGGCGCTGGCGCCTGCTGGCCGGGCCCAACCTTGCCGAAGCAACTTTCAGGCAATTGCAGGACGCAGCCCCGGCTCATGTTATTGTGGAGCGGGCACGACCCGACTTCCCGGCTCTGCTGGCGCGCGCGGCGCTCTCCATCAGCCAGGCCGGCTACAATACGGTGCTTGACCTCATGACCGCCGGTTGCCGCGCGCTGCTGGTGCCGTTCATGACGGCAGGGGAGAGCGAACAGATGCAGCGAGCCCGATTGCTGGCCGCACGCGACCTCGTGCGGGTGATTTCACCAGTAGGCCTGACCCCGTCCATGCTGGCGGAAGCCGTCACCGCTTCCCTCGCTGCCCCGCCGCCGCCGCGCCACACGCTGGCAACCGACGGTGCCCGGCGTTCCGCCGACCTTGTGCGCGGGATACTCTGATCATGGCCGAGTGGCATGCCCTGGCAGCGGAAATTGCGCTATGGCGCAAGGACGGGCTGCATCCGCTGGTCTGGCTGCGCGACGATGACGCCATCGACGTAACCCCGTCGCTGGAGCGCCTGCTTGCCCTGCCCGTGCCGAAGGCGCTGGCTGTCATCCCTCGTGATGCACGGCCGGAACTGAAGCATCGGCTGGAGCGCGAGCAGGATACCGCCGTGCTGATCCATGGCTGGTCGCATGAAAATCACGCCGGGCCGAAGCAGAAGAAAGCCGAGCTTGGCGACGGGTTGCCGCTGGAAGTTGCCCTCGGCGAACTTTCAACCGCGCGCCGCCGGCTGGAAGGCTGGTCGGGATTTTTGCCCGTTCTGGTCCCGCCCTGGAATCGTATCCGCGAAGAACTGGTGCGCGAGCTGCCCGGCACCGGCATCCGCGCGCTTTCCACCTACCGGGAGCGGCCGGCGCATCACGCGGCGCCCGGCGTGCTGCAGGTCAACACCCATGTCGACCCGATCGACTGGCACGGCACCCGCGGCTTTGTGGGCGACGCGATGACCCTTGGAGCCCTTCGCGAACACCTGCAACGCAAGCGCCTCGGTTTGGCCGACCCGCTGGAGCCGACCGGCATTCTCACCCACCATCTGGTGATGGATGCCCCCTCCTGGGACTTCCTGGAGCGGCTTACCCGTATGCCGGGCTTGCACTGGTGCCGGCCGCACGATGTCTTTGCTGCCTGAGCGCTTGCTCGCCGGTAACATTTCGTCCTTTATTATGCCGCAAGAATGAACAGCTTAGCCGCTCGGCCGTTAAAGCCCTGACGGCTGGCAAGAACAGGGCAATCAAGGGGAACTATGGCTGCGGCTGCCGCGATCACGCCGGCGCCTTCCAGCAGGGCAAACCTGCTGGAAGTACGCGATCTTCACGTGGGCTTCCGTGCGCCGGCGGGCTTCGTCGAAGCGGTGCGCGGCATCTCTTTCCGCATCCGGCCGGGCACCACCGTCGCTCTCGTGGGAGAGAGCGGCTCGGGTAAATCTGTCGTCAGCCAGGCCATCATGGGCATCCTGCCCAAGAACGGCATCGTCCGGCAGGGCGAAATCCTGCTGCGCGCGCCCGGCTCCGACGCACCCGTCGACATCGCAAAACTCTCCCGCTACAGCCCGGAGATGCTGGCGATCCGCGGCCGCAATATCGCGATGATCTTTCAGGAGCCGATGACGTCGCTGTCGCCGCTCCACACCATCGGCAACCAGATCGAGGAAGCCTACCGGCTGCATTTTCCGGGTTCGAAGGAAGAGGCGCGAGAAGCCGCACGCTTCATGCTGGAGCGGGTGGGTTTCCCCAATCCCTCCCGGGCGCTGGAGACCTACCCGTTCGAGCTTTCCGGTGGCCTGCGCCAGCGCGCCATGATCGCCATGGCGCTTATTTGCCGCCCGCAATTGCTGATCGCGGATGAACCGACCACGGCGCTGGATGTCACCATCCAGGCCCAGATCCTCAAACTCTGCAAGGACCTGCAGGCCGAGTTCGGCATGGCGATCCTGATGATCACCCACGATCTTGGTGTCGTTGCCAACATGGCGGACGAGGTGGTGGTGGCCTATCAGGGCCGGGTGATGGAAACGGCGCCGCTGCGGCAGATTTTTGCCGCGCCGAAACACCCTTATCTTCAAGGCCTCATCGCCGCCGTGCCGCATTTCGACATGCGCCGGGGTGAACGGCTCTGCTCCCTGCGTGAAGTAGAGACCGGAACGACCCATCTGCTGGGGCGCGAAGCGGTGGAGCGCAAGGCCGCCGCCCGGGCGGCAAAAGCCGAACAGCAGGCGCCAATCCTCAAGGTAGTCGGCATCAGCAAGAGTTACGGCATCAAGATCGCCGGAAAACCAGCGCCGCTTGCCGTCAATGACGTCTCCTTTACTGTGCGCCGGGGCGAATGCCTTGGCCTTGTGGGGGAGAGTGGCTGCGGCAAGACCACGCTCAGCAAGATCATTATGCGGGCGCTCGACGCCGATACCGGCGAGGTGCGCTACCATGACGGCACCGGCGAGCGGGATCTGCTGCAGGTCGAGGGCGAGGAGCTGCGCCGGCTCAGAAAACAAATCCAGTTCGTTTTCCAGGATCCGTTCAGCGCGCTCAACCCGCGCATGACGGTGCGCGAAATTCTGACCGAACCGCTGCTCATCCATCGCATCGGGACTGCTGCCGAGCAGGAAGAGCGCGTGGCAGAACTGATGCGCCTCGTCGGGCTCGACCCGCTTTTCCTCTCGCGTTATCCGCACAGTTTTTCCGGCGGGCAGCGCCAGCGTATTTCCATCGCCCGCGCGCTCGCGCTCAGCCCCGACCTGCTCATCCTCGACGAGCCAGTCTCGGCGCTCGATGTCTCGGTGCAGGCGCAGATCCTGAACCTGCTGAAGGACCTGCAGGAGCAGCTCGGCCTCACCTACATCTTCATCTCCCACAATCTTGCCGTCGTCGATTACATGGCCGACCGTATCGCCGTGATGTGCGCCGGGCGCCTCGTCGAATTCGCGCCGCATGACCAGCTGTTCCGCAATCCGGCCCACCCCTATACGCGTGCGCTCCTCAGCGCGGTGCCTTATCCCGATCCGGATCGTCCGCTCGATTTTTCGGCGCTGATGGAAGGCAAGGCCTCCTATCCCGCTGCCTGGCCGGAACCCTTCACCATCACCGGCAACGAGATGCTGCCCTGGATCGAGCTGGGCGAAGGCCATCTGGTGCGGGCGCGCGCCGACAGTCTGCCCGCGCAGGCAGGGCAGGCATGATGCTTTTCCGTCTCCCGATGATATCCGGCGCGCTGCGCGCTCTTTCAGCAGGGGCCCTGCTGCTCTGCGTCGCGCTGCCCGCGGCTGCCGGGGAGATGCAGGAGACGCCCTCTCTGGCCCTCGAAGTTACCGCCGGCAAATTGCCGCCCGTTGCCGAGCGTATTCCGGGCGATCCGCTGATAACCGATGTCGATGCCCTCAAGGGCCGCCATACCGGCAAACCCGGTGGCACGCTGCGCATGCTGATGGCCCGCAGCCGCGACACAAGGCAGATGAATGTCTACGGCTATGCCCGGCTGGTGGGATATGACGAACACCTGAATCTGGTGCCGGACATCCTGAAATCCGTCGATGTCGACGGTGAGCGGGTCTTTACCCTGCATTTGCGCGCCGGGCATCGCTGGTCGGACGGCGCCCCTTTCACGGCAGAGGACTTTCGCTGGTACTGGGAAGATTATGTCGGCAACAAGGACCTCTCCCCCTATGGGCCGCCCCGCGACCTCATGGTGGATGGCGAAGGGCCGACCTTCGAAGTGCTGGACGATCTGACCGTCCGCTACAGCTGGAAGAAGCCAAACCCCTTCTTCCTGCCGGCCCTTGCCGGCCCCGCACCGCTCTACATCTATCAGCCGGCCCATTATCTGCGGCACTTCCACGCCGCCTATACCGATCCGTCGCAGCTTGCCGCGATGGCCTCGGCCGCCGGCAAACGCAACTGGGCGCAGCTCTATAATTCCATCGACAAGGCGGAATATCAGGACAATCCCGACCTGCCGACCCTCCAGCCCTGGATCCTGCGCACCCGCGGCACCTCGGACCGGTTCCTCTTCACCCGCAATCCCTATTTCCACCGCATCGACACGGCCGGCCATCAGCTGCCCTATATCGACAAGGTCGTCTTCACCGTCTCCGGCCCGTCGCTGATCGCCGCCCGCACGGCAACCGGCGAGGCCGATCTGCAGGGCCGTTATCTGAGCTTCGGCGACTACACCTTCCTCAAGCAGAAGGAAAAATCGAGCGGCTATGATGTGCGCCTGTGGCGCGACGGCCGTTCGGCCGAGCTTGCTCTCCTGCCGAACCTCAACACCGCCTATCCGGAGTGGGAGGAGTTGTTCCGCGACGTGCGCTTCCGCCGGGCGCTGTCGATGGGCATCGACCGTGAAGAGATCAATCAGGTGATCTATTTCGGCCTCGGCATCCCGTCCGCCGACGCCGTACTGCCGGAAAGCCCGCTCTTCGACGAAAAGGATCAGCAGGCCTGGACCCAATTCGATCCCGATGCCGCCAATGCGCTGCTGGATGAAATGGGCCTCACCAAACGCGACGGGGACGGCATCCGCCTGCTTTCTACTGGCGAGCCGATGCAGATCGTTGTCGACACCGCCGGCGAGGCGCAGGACCAGACGGACGCGCTGGAGCTGATTGCGCATGACTGGCTGCAGCTTGGCATCAAGCTCTTCATCAAGCCGAGCCAGCGCGAAATCTTCAATGGCCGCATCGAATCCGGCGAAGCCATCATGTCGATCTGGTCCGGCCACGAAAACGGCGTTCCCTCGGTCGGCAATCCGCCGTGGGAGTTCGCCCCCACCACGGCCGACCAGTATCAATGGCCGCAATGGGGCCAGTACTTTGCCACGCGCGGTGTTGCCGGCTTCCCGCCCGATCTGCCGGAAGCACAGAAACTGCTCGATCTCTATCAGCAATGGATCGGTACCGCCGATCATGACCAGCGCCGGCAGCTGTGGAGCCAGATGATCTCGCTCTATACCGATCAGGTCTTCACCATCGGCCTCATCTCCGGCGCCCCGCAGCCGATCGTCGTTTCCCGCAAGCTGCGCAACGTGCCGGAGGAAGCCCTGTGGAACTGGGATCCGGGGGCCCATTTCGGCATCCACCGGCTCGATCTCGTCTGGTTCGCACAATGAGAGCGGAAGAAGCCCCATCATGCTGAGCTATATCTTCCGCCGCCTGCTGCTGATGATCCCGACGCTGCTGTGCATCAGCGCCGTCGTCTTCATCATCATCCAGCTGCCGCCCGGCGACTATCTGGAGACCTACATCTCCGAACTGCGCGCCTCCGGCGAGCAGGTGAGCCTTGAGCGTGTCGCCTTCATGCGGGAGGAGTACGGCCTCGACCAGCCGGTGCTCAGCCAGTATTTCTTCTGGCTTTCCGGCATCCTGCACGGCGATTTCGGTTATTCCTTCGAATATAACCAGCCGGTTCTCGATGTGATCGGGGAGCGGTTGCCGCTCAACGTGCTGCTTAACCTCACCACGCTGTGCTTCATCTATATCGTCTCCTTCCCTATCGCCTTCTATTCGGCGATCAACCAGTACAGCATCGGTGACTACACTTTCTCGCTGCTGGGTTTCCTCGGCCTTGCCACGCCGAACTTCCTGCTGGCGCTGGTGCTATTGTGGCTTGCCAATGCCTGGCTCGGGGTCTCCGTCGGCGGGTTAATGGCGCCTGAATATATCGATGCGCCCTGGAGCTGGGCGAAGATGGGCTCGGTGCTCACCCATCTCGGAGTGCCGGTGCTTGTCATCGGCACTTCAGGCACGGCCTCGATGATCCGGCGCTTGCGCGCCAATTTGCTGGACGAGTTGCAAAAGCAGTACGTCGTCACCGGTCTTGCCAAGGGCCTGCCGCGCTGGCGCCTGCTGCTCAAATATCCGGTGCGTATGTCGCTGAACCCCTTCATCGCCGATATCGGCACCATCCTGCCGTCCGTCGTCTCCGGCTCCTCGCTCGTGGCCGTCGTCATGTCATTGCAAACGCTGGGGCCGCTGCTGGTGCGGGCGCTGCAAAGCCAGGATATGTATCTCGCCGGCACCATCGTGATGCTGGAGGCGTTCCTCGTTGTGCTCGGCGTATTGGTCTCCGACCTCATGCTGGCCTGGCTTGATCCGCGCATCCGCCTGCAAGGGGGGCTTCGCCGATGAACGGGGCACCGATGACGCAAGGCAGCCAGCCGCCGCTTCCCGCCGGCGACGAGGATCTGGGACACTGGGTGAGCAACGAGCCGTTCGATGCCACCTATCAGCCCGCCCTCTCCCCCGCCCAGCAGCGCTACTATTCAGCGCCGCAATGGAAACTCATCTGGTGGAAATTCCGCCGCCACCGGCTTGCCGTGGTTTCAGCCGGGCTGCTGGCGGTGCTCTATTTCATCGTCATTTTTGCCGAGATGCTGGCGCCCTACGCGCCGGACAGCCGCAACAGCCAGTACATCTACGCCCCGCCCCAGCGCATCCACCTCTTCCATGAGGGTGAGTTTCTCGGCCCCTTCGTCTATGGCGACCACCGCAAGCTCGACATGGAAGTGCTGCGGCGCATCTATACCGAGAACACTGCCAAACCCCATCCGGTGCGCTTCTTCTGCCAGGGCGACAAATATCGCTTCTGGGGCATGGTCGAGGCCCGTTTCCACGTCATCTGCCCCGCCAAGGATGGTGTGTTCTACCCGCTCGGCACCGACCGGCTGGGCCGTGACCAGTTAAGCCGCATCCTCTATGGCGCCCGCGTTTCGCTCACGGTCGGGCTCGTCGGCATCGTGCTCAGCATGACGCTCGGCATCCTGATCGGCGGCGCTGCGGGTTATTATGGCGGCTGGGCCGATCTTATCACCCAGCGCATCATCGAGTTGCTGCGGTCCTTCCCCGAATTGCCGCTGTGGATGGCGCTTTCGGCGGCCCTGCCGGCGACATGGAGCCCGGTCACCACCTTCTTCGGCATCACCATCATCTTTGCGCTGCTGGACTGGACGGGCCTTGCGCGCGCCGTACGCTCCAAGCTGCTGTCACTGCGCGAGGAGGACTTCGCCATGGCGGCAAGCCTGATGGGCGGGCGCCCGCACCGCATCATCTACCGCCATCTGGTGCCGAATTTCATGAGCCACCTCATCGCCTCGGCAACGCTCTCGATCCCCTCGATGATCCTGGGTGAAACGGCGCTCAGTTTCCTCGGCCTTGGCCTGCGTCCGCCGGCAGTCAGCTGGGGTGTGCTGCTGGTAGAAGCCCAGAATCTCAACGTCGTAGCGCTCTACCCCTGGCTCATGTTACCTGTGGTTCCTGTGGTGCTGGCCGTCCTCGCCTTCAACTTCCTGGGTGACGGCCTGCGCGACGCGGCCGATCCTTACCATTGAGGGAAGCCGCAGGGAGCCTCGCGCTTTCCGGCGGCTGAGAGATGATGAAAGCCCAGCTGGTCCACGAAAGTGGCGTTGCCGTCTTCGACAATGCCTTGCCCGACGATTTCTGCGATCGCGCCGTCGCGCTGCATTCCGGCAGCCCGCACGTGATCGACAGCATGAGCGCGAGCGGCGACAAGACGCACCGCAGCGGCCAGACGCTGCACCTCATCCAGGAAGAGCACGGGCCATTCGTGAACGAGCTGTTCGGGCTGATGCGCGCGGCCATCAGTTCCTATGGCGAGATGGTTCCCGGCTTCGGCTCTTTCTCGGCCTCGTTCGGCGCCAAGAACCTGCTTTATTTCTCCGCCCCGCGTATCGAGAAGATCAATCCCGGCCAGGGCTTCAACTGGCATGTCGACAGCGATCCCTTCACCATGGAGCGCTGCCTTGCCATCGTCGCCTACATGAACGACGTGGAAGAAGGTGGCGAGACCGAGTTCAAGCATATTCCGGTCAAGGCCGCGCCGCGCAAGGGGCGCATCGTGCTGTTCCCGCCCTACTGGACCCATGTGCATCGCGGCGCCACGCCGGTGAGCGGGGCGAAATATACGATTGCCGCGTTCCTGTGCCAGCGCCGCCAGGATACGGTGGAAAAGCAGCTCACCATGCCGCCGCGGCCAACCGTGGCCCCCGGCCCGCGAAAGCTCGATCTTGGCCAGATCATGAAGCGCTGACCTAAGGCCAGCCAGCTAAAACCCAGCAGGAGAAACGGCGCTTCATGTCCGACGAGGAGCAAAACGCAGCACGGCCCGCCCCCCGAAAAAAGGGACGGATGCGGATGCTCGTTATGTTGCTGGTCCTGCTCTTGCTGGGTGGCGGTGGCGGCGCTGCCGCCTATTTCCTGCTGCTGAAGAGCCACGCCCCGGAAGAAGGGACAGCAGAAGGCGAAGCCGCGGCGCACAAGATCGCCATTGTGCCGGAACCGGAAGAACCCCTGCCGGCCGCGCTTTACGCCAATGTTCCGGACGTGCTGGCCAACCTGCAATCGGACGACAAGCGCCCCGCCTTCGTGCGTCTTGGCCTGGCCATCGCCTTTACCGATCCCGGCCTCAAGGGCGAGGCGGAACACAAGGCTTTCGAGGAAAAGATCAGCGAAGAAATGCCGCGCGTGGTCAATATTCTCCAGGCCTATCTGCGCAGCCTGTCGGTCGACGATTTCCAGGGCAGTGCCGCCACCTATTCCCTGCACAAGCAGCTGTTGCTGCGGGTCAAGACGGTGCTGCCGGAAGAGCCGGTTCAGGATGTGCTGATCAGGGGTGTTCTGCTGCAGTAGCCCTGAGAGCGCGTTGCCAGCTCTCGTTGGCGGCAAGGCAGCGATACCAGACCTCACGCCCTGCCGCTGCGCCATATCGTGACGGTGCGACCAGCGCCAGTTCCTGGCGGGCCCGGCGGCACTGGGAAAGTGCGGATTCCGCAGGGCCCAGCAGCTCAAAGCCCTTGCCTTGCTGCCCGCGCGCCCATTCGCGGCCCGCAGCCAACCGGCTCTCGGTCTCCTGCAGGGCCTTGATGACGGCCGTGCGATTGTCGAAATCCGGATCGGCCGGACGATCAGGATCCTTGCCCTTTGCAGCGTCCGCCCCGGAGGTTGCCGCAGCCTGCCCGGAAAGGCCCGGCACCTTCGGGAGCAGCGGGGCAAGCAAGGCTTGAAGCCCGCCATCCTTCTCCTGCCCTTCGGCAGCCGTGCCGGCATTCTGGCTCTTGAGCAAATCGCCCAGAAGGTCAGACAACTCGCTCTTCGGCGGCTCCCCCGCAGGGGTCATGGGCAGCGCGCTGTCGGGTTTTTCTTCGAGCCCTTTTGGCGGCTCCTTCGTCGCCTCGTCGCCGGCAAGGCGGGCCGTGGAACGCGGCCCCCAGATCTGTTTGAGCGAGGCAACCCGGCTGTCGGCTTCACGCTTCACGCATTCGGCCTGCAGGACCAGCGACAACTCGGCAAGCGAGGGCAGTTTTTCCGAACGCTCATAGGCCGGGCCGGTACATTCCCGGTTCATGCGCCCGATCCAGTTGGCCTGGTCGATTTGAAGCCTGCGCCTGTCAGCCGGCAGCATGCCGCGCAGGAGCGCGATATAGGTCAGCGCCACAGCACGGTAGGCATCGCGCGACGGCTGGCCATAACAAATGGCCGGATCAACCGCATCGACAGGATGCGCGCAATCCGGAAAGAGCCGGTGAACTTCAGTTGGTGCGGGCGGCTCATCCGCCTGTGCCGCGGCCGTCAGGAGAGCGGTGATGCAGAAAAACAAAAGCCGGTGCCGGCCTTTCGGCCGGCACCGGTTGGTCATTGAGCCGTTATGAAATGACCCGTTCAAGCTGCTGCTTTGGCCGCGTCCTGCGCCGCCGGCAACACCCTGCTCCCGCTCTCACCGCGCTGGATGGCGATATTGCGGGGCTTCAGCCGTTCCGGCACTTCGCGCACCAGGTCGATGCTGAGCAGGCCGTTTTCGAGCCGCGCGCCATCCACGCGGATATAATCCGCCAGCTGGAAGTGGCGCTCGAAGGCACGGGCAGCGATGCCGCGATGCAGGTACTGCTTCTCGCCGGGGTTATTGTCGGCCGACTTGCCCCTGACGATCACGCCGTTTTCGGAGGCGGTGATCTCGATGTCAGCCTCGGTGAAGCCCGCCACCGCCATCACGATGCGGTAGTTGTCTTCGCCAAGCTTCTCGATGTTGTAGGGCGGATAGGACGGTGCCGGATCCTCGGCACGGAAGGCCGCATCCATGAGACGCGACACGCGGTCGAAACCGACGGAAGAACGAAGCAGTGGGGAAAGATCGAAACTAGCCATGGATATCCTCCATAATGAGCAATATCACCTACGGCGAGCCTGGCCTTTGCGCTTGGGGCCGTCCTGAGACGCACCCCCGGCATGGCCCGGGGCCCGCCACCACTTCCCGAGCCCGCTCTGCGGCGCCCGGTATCCCTGAGTTAGGTACCCCATGAGTTCACTTCAAGAGCCTGAAGCGACAATCCGCAATAACAACGCTTCGGCTCCCCCACCTCCCCTGCCGGAGGATGGCGGCACCCTTGGCTGGCACCTGCGCCGCACCACGACACTGGCCGTACCGGTCATCCTTGCGCGCGCCGGCAATACCACGCTCATGACCATCAGCGTGGCGATGATCGGCCATCTGGGCTCCGGGCTGATGCTGGCCGAATTCGGCCTTGGCGTGTCGCTCTATGCGCCAGCGATGCTGATGGGCATGGCCCTGCTGATGGGCATGGTTGTGCTGACCTCGCAGGCCGATGGTGCCGGCCGGCCGGAGGAATGCGGCCTTATCTTCTGGGTCACCCTCGCCCACGCCGTCGTCATCGGCTGCCTGTGCATTGCCCTCAGCCATTTTGCCGGACCAGCCCTTGCCGCCATGCGGCAGGACCCCGAAATCATCCCCGGCGCGGTGGCCGTGCTGCGGGCCTTCAGCTATGGCATGCCCGCCCTGCTGATGGGCACCGTCGTCAGCTTCTTTCTGGAATCGCTCGGCCGGCCGATGCCCGGCATGATCGCCATGGTGCTGGCCAATATCGTCAACTTCGCCTTCAGCCTGCTGCTGATCGACGGGCGCCTCGGCTTTCCCGCCCTTGGCGCGCCGGGTGCGGCCTGGGCGACCACCATCGTGCGCTGGTTCCTGTTTTTCGGGCTGCTCGCCTATCTGCTGCTGACCCCGGCAAGCCGCAAGCTGCGGCTTTTCAGCCCGCATGGCGACGGCTGGAACATCGGGCGCAAGCTGCGCGCGCTGGGATATCCCATGGCGCTGTCGCAGGGCATGGAAAGCTCTGCCTTTACCGCAGCCTCGCTGATGTGCGGCGCTCTGGGTGCTGCGCAGCTTGCTGCCTATCAAGTGGCGATGAATGCCGTCACCATCGGCTTCATGATGGCGATGGGCCTTTCAGCCGCCGTCAGCATCCGCGTCGGCAACGCCATCGGCCGGCGCGACAAACGCGGGCGCAACCTTGCCGGCTGGGTGGCGACCCTGATGGCCATCATCGCCATGGGCCTTTATGGCGCCATGCTCGGCATCTTCCACGACGCCGTCGCGGGTTTCTACACTGTCGACATCGATGTGCTGCCTATTGCGGCTCTCGGCCTCGTCATGATCGCCCCGTTCACCAGCTTTGACGGCATGCAAACGGTGCTGGCAGCGGCCATCCGTGCTTGCGGCGATGTCTGGCGGCCCGTGCTGCTCCAGTTCGCCGCCTTCTGGATCTTCGGCATTCCGGTCGCCGTTCTGTTCGCCTTCAATCTCGAAATGGGCGCTCCGGGCGTGCTGATCGGCCTGTTCGCCGCAACCGTGGTTGCTGCGGGCCTGATGGGCTACCGGTTCCGACAGCTCGGCCAGCTGGAAATCGAGCGGTTCTGATGCGGTTGCGGGCGGCCAGAGCAGCGATCCTTGCGCTGGCCCTCTGCGCCTGTGCGACCTCCCCGCCGCCGCAAAGGGCCTTTGAGCCTCCAAGACCTGCGCCGCCCGGCGCCAGGCTCACCTTCTCCGGGACGGGCCTAACGCCGGGCACCGGCTCCTGCGAACGTAGCGAGGAGATGGCGGGCTGGGTCGACGCGGCAGCGCGGGAAGAACTGCAACGCACCGGCTACAGCCTTGAGACCTCACAGGACAGGAATACTCCGCAGCTTGTCATCCGGATCGATAGGATGGACGTCACCCCCTGCAGCTGGGTTGCCACCCGGTTTCTCACCAGCCATGCGCGGGTTGTCCTGACAGTAACGCTGAGCGGACCGGACGATGCCCCGCGCTACCGGCGCAGCCTCGAAGGGGCCGATGATCTTCCTCCCGGCGTCCACGACGCCGCCCGGCTTGCCATCGGCAACGCCGCCGCGCAGGCCCTGCATTTCGTTACACGGGATGCCGCTTTTACCGCGGCGGTGGCGGGTTTGCGGGAGAGCTCAATAACCCCGTGACCAGTCGACCAGGCCGGCAGGAGCCTCCCCGGCCTCCATGCGGCGCACATTCTCCGCAATCTGTCTGGCCGCAGGACCGATGCGGGTCTGGGCGGCGACATGCGGCGTGATGGTAATTCGCGGATGGCCCCAGAACGGGTGTCCATCCGGCAAGGGTTCGACGGCAAAGACATCCAGCGTGGCGCGGCCAACCCGGCCGCCTTCCAGAGCCGCCAGCAGCGCATCCTCATCAATGAGGCTGCCCCGACCGAGATTGACGAGGCTTACCCCCGGTTTAAGAAGGGCGAGACGGCGCGCATCCAGCAGATGCTTCGTATCCGGCGTCGAGGGCAGCAGGGCGATGACGACATCGGCCTCAGGCAGCGCCGCGTCGAGGCCTTCCGGGCCCTTTTTCATGCTGATTTCGGCAGGCCCCCGGCCGCTGCGGCTCCAACCGGTCACGGCGAAGCCGTAGGCCGCCAGTGCAGACGCAACAGCGCCTCCCAGCTCACCGGTTCCCAGCACCAGAATGGCAAGGTCAGCGCGATCCTTCACCGCGAGCGGCTGCCAGCGGCCTTGCCGGCTGTCATCTTCATAGGCGTCGATATCGCGCAGCTGCCGGAGCGCCGCGAACATCGAATAATCCACCATCTGCACGGCCATGCCGGCGTCAAGCAGCCGCACGACGGGCACCGTAATTCCGGCAAAGGCGCTGGTGGCCAGATGGTCGACGCCCGCAGCGGCAGAGAAGATGGCCTTGAGGCCACGGATCTTTCCAAGGGCTTCAGGCGGCACGCCCCACACGATGGCGTAGTCAGCCGCCGCACCTGCCGGCACGCCGGCCAGATCGAGCAATTCAGCGCCGGGCAGAAGGGCGGCGAGCGCCTGCTGCCAGTCGGCGAACAGCCCGGCGTCCTTGTTGTGAAATACGATCCGCATGATGCCGCAGCCTTCCCCGTCGAGCCCTTGTCTTGCGGGACACACACGAGCGGGCGGCGAGCTGATTGTCAACCACCCCAAAAAGCAACCGGCGCCGGGTTTCCCCGGCGCCGGTGATCAGACCTTGTTCGGCCCTAACCAGGGTCTGATGCCAGACCCGGCTTAGCCGCCGATGAGACGCAGCAGCTGCTGCGGCATCTGGTTGGCCTGGGCCAGCATGGAAACGCCGGCCTGCATCAGGGTCTGGTTCTTGGTGAACTCGATCATCTCCGATGCCATGTCGACATCGTAGAAGGTGCCGCGGGCGGCGGACGAGTTCTCCACCTGGGTCGAGATGTTGGACTGGATGAATTCGAAGCGGCTCTGCTGGGCACCGATATTGGCAAGGCCGGTGTTAACGGCGTTGATTGCCAGATCGATCGCCTTGCTGGCGGCACGGGCGTCTACATCGGTGTTGATGTTGATACCGGTGAGGCCGAGCGCATCGGTCGTCGCAGCGGTCATGTTGATGGTGAGATCGTCGCCGGGGATTTCCGAGACCTGGAAGTTGAACTTCTGGCCGGTGCCCTCGGAGACCTTGAAGACCATCTGCGTCATCGACTGATCCCAGTCGAAGTTGTTGCCGTCGCCGCCAAGGCTGACCGTCACGCCATTGGCGAACTGGATGGTCTGCTCGGCATTGTCGGTGGCCTGAACGTTGTAGACCGTGACGCCGTCCGTCAGCTTGAAGGTCTTGGTGTCGGCGTCGTAGGACAGGGCATAAGTGCCGGGCGCGGTGGCCGAGCCGGACTT
This sequence comes from Radicibacter daui, assembly GCA_030657355.1. GTDB lineage: Bacteria > Pseudomonadota > Alphaproteobacteria > Radicibacterales > Radicibacteraceae > Radicibacter > Radicibacter daui. The sequence continues at coordinate 66,783 of CP131057.1, read as the reverse complement.
GATGGTCGTGTCCACGCCCATCGTCATGCCGTTGAAGTCGTCATTGTTGGCCGAACCGGACTCGAAGCGGGCCGGATTGGCGCCCGAGGACGGGTCGAGGCCGAGCAGACGCTGCAGGCCAACCTGCAGTTCCGGCAGCGTATCGAGCGACGTACCGGCCGTGGAGCTCAGGTTCAGCGAGATGACGTTGCCCTGGTCCGTGGTGCTGATGAGGTTCAGCTGGCCATTGTTGGTGGCGGAGAAGCCCTTGGCCTGGAAGGTCTGGTTGCCGACGACGAGATTGACGTCGAAGGCCGAGCCATTCTTCGTGACCGTGACGCTCTGCGCCACACCGTCGATGAAGCCGGCGGTGTTGGTGGTGTTGATGGAGCCCGAGAAGCCGGCCGTCGCGGTGTTGAGGCCGTAGGCGGCTTCAGAGTTGCCGATGTTGAAAGTGGCGCCGCCCAGCAGCGTGTCGAGCGAGGTCTCGAACGAGGTCGCGGTGCTGAGCTGGGTGGAGGCGCTGGAGCCGAAATTGATCGCCAGGATGTTGCCGCTGTCGCGGGTGCTGGTGAGCTTCAGCACACCGCCGTCGGTGACGGTGACGGACGACGCACGGAAGGTTTCACCATCGATGACGGCCTGGACGGTGTAGTCGCTGGCGGAGCCGGTGACCGTGATGTCGGCGGCCGTGGTGGTGCCCTGCACGATGCCGCTGGAAGCGTCGAGGTTCAGTACCGAGGTCATGTTGAAGCCGGATGCGCCGGTGGCGGCGGCATTCAGCGAAATGCTCTCGGCATAACCGATCTGCAGCGTCGAGTTCGACAGCAGGTTCTTGATCTCGGTCTGCATCTCGCTGTCGGTATCGATCGCGGTGACCGAGGAGGCGAGATCGAAAGCGATCTTGTTGCCGGTGTTGGTGGTGCTGGTCAGCACCAGCACGCCGCCGGCAGTCACTTCGCTGGAGCCCGAGAAGGTTTCGTCGCCGGCCACGAGGCTGATGACACCGTCCTCGACGGTGACATTCACCTGGCTGGCGGGGCCGAAGACATGCTGCACATAGCCGGAGGAGGCGGCAGAGTCGATGGCACCGGTGAAGCCTGCGGCCACGGAATTGAGGTTCGAGGCCGACTTGTTGTTGTGTGAATATTCGGTGTGACCCGAGCCGCCGGTCAGCAGCGACACGCCGTTGAAGCGGGTCTGCTCGGCAGTGCTGTCCACCTGATCCATCAGCAGGCCGAATTCCTGCTGGGCATAGGAGATTTCCGAGGCGCCCAGGGTACCGTTGACGACCTGGGTCGCCAGCACCTTCATGCGCTCGAGCATGTCATAGATGTTTCCAAGACCGCCGGCTGCCACCTGGAGCAGCGAGGCACCCTGCGAGGCGTTACGAGCAGCCTGCTGCAGGGAGGAGATGTTGGAACGCATCTTGTTGCTGATGGAGAGCGAAGCAGCGTCATCCGACGGCTTCACGATACGGGTACCCGACGACATACGGGAGATCGAGGCAGAGGCCGCGTCGCTCGATGTGTTCAGGTTGTGCTGTGCCCGCATTGCTGCGGTATTGGTCGTGGCCGAAAGCATAGGTCCGATCCTTTCCTTTCACGAAAGGGCCGCCGACACACGGCGGTCGTGAACTGGTTAGAGCCGAACCGATCAAAGCACGCAGCGTGCCAAGTGCTTTTTATATATGAAAATCAATATCTTATTTATAAATTAGGCAAAAATTACCCATCACCTCCAACGCAAGATGGAGCCGTGGCGACGGCAGGGAAATTTTTTCCACCCCCAGCCGCCACAGGCCCTTCTTTCAAGGAAAACTGCGGCTTTCAGCCAAGGTGCTGGAGCCCTGCCTTCGCCTCCGGCATGCCGGGGGAAAGCTCCAGTGCCTTGTTATACGCAGCACGCGCCTCTTCCAGGCGGCCCGCCCCGACAAGGGCGTTGCCGAAATTCAGCCGGAACATCGCCACGTGCGGTGCCTTGGCGACAGCCCGCTCGAGAAGCCGGGCAGCTTCCTGATGATCGCCCTTCTGATCCATCAGCACGCCAAGCAGATGGAGGGCATCGTGATTTTCAGGATCGAAAAGGAGGACAGTCCGGTATTCCTGCTCCGCCCGGGGCAGGTTGCCCATCCGGTGCTGTTCCAGCCCGTCCGCCAGCACCTGAGGTATCGAGCGCAGGGCCGAGATGCTGTGGGGCTGCTGATCGTCGGCGGACATACCGTTTCCTTCCTTGGAGAATTCTGCGCCGGCGTACCGGTCGGAGCGGACATAGCGAAGCCGCTCACTCTATGATAGGCCGGTAATGATAAATCACCGGCCGGTGTCTGCTTCATAATGGCATTGAATTCCGCAACCACCATAGAAGAGATGCGAAGACTGCTGCTGTCCTCGCTTCAGGCAGGTGATTTCCCGGGCGTGCGCTCTTTTTTTGCGAACCTGCCTGCAGAGCACAAGAGCGACGGGGAAATATTGCAGATTACGGCTATTGCCAGCGCCAGATCGGGCGCAACGGCAGACGCCATACAATTGCTGGCACAGGCCATCCAGCGACCGCACGCGAAACCGGAATATTATAGCAATCTCGCCTCGCTCCTGGCGGCAGCGGGGAATGAAGCTTCGCGGCGCAAGGTGCTTGAGGAGGGAGTAAGGAGGTTTCCCGGTGAGGAGAGCCTGCCCTCGGCACTGGCCGAACTGGGGCTCAGGGAAGGAAACGGGCCTGCTGCGGAAGGTCTGCTTGCCCGGCTCTCCAGAGAGCGTCAGATCGCCCTCATTGGCGCTATCGAAAGCCTCTATCGCCAGCAGGGCCGACGCGACGATGAAGAGAGGCTGCTGCGACGCGGGCTGGAGCTCGACCCGCTGAACCCCGGGTTTCTCAACAATCTCGGTGCCCTGCTGAACCAGACACGGCGAGCGGCAGAGGCCGTCCCCTTGTTGCGCAAGGCCGCCGAACTCGCCCCTTCCAGCGCCGTGATCCTCGACAATCTGGGGTCTGCCCTCATCGCGTCCGGCGACGCGCCGGCGGCCAGAGACGCCTTCGGCCAAGCCCTGACGATTGACCCCGCCTATGCCAGCGCCCACTACAATCTTGCCAATCTTCTGGCATCGACCGAAGAGATTGAAGCAGCGCTTGCCGGCTATGACCGTGCCATCGAACTGGCGCCGGGGCACCTTGAGGCCCTCAATAACAAGGGCAACCTGCTAAAGCGGCTGGGCCGCCTTCCAGAAGCATCGAGCTGCTTTCGCCAGTTGCTTGCCCTTGCCCCCGATCATGTCGCCGCCCAGGTCAACGCCGCTACATTGTTGCTCCAGCAAGGCGACTTGCCGGCCGCACAGCAGCTGCTTGAGAAAGCGATCGCCCGCGACGGCGCCAATGCCGTGGCGCTCAACAATCTGGGCCGGGTGCTGCAGCTGAGAGGGCAAACCAGCGCTGCGGTCGAAAAACTTGAGGCGGCGCTCGCCATTACCCCGGCCTATGCCGAGGCCCTGGCCAATCTTGCCAACTGTCTGACCGAGAGTGCACGGGCCGAGGAAGCCCTCTGTCTGCTGGAGAAGGCCGAAAGGCTGGATCCACAGAACGCGGCCATCGCCTCCAACCGCCTGTTCACCGGCAATTATGTCGATGGCCCCCCGCCCGAAGAGAGCCGCCGCCAGCATGAAGACTGGGGCCGGCGCTTCACCCTGCCCCTCGCCGCTCCGGCATCCCTCTCCCGGCGGGGAGACCGGCTGCGTCTGGGGTTCGTCTCTCCGGACCTGCGCTGGCATTCGGTATCTTTCTTTCTGGAACCCCTTCTTGAGGGAAAAACCGGTTTCGATGCCATTCTGTACGCCGAGCTTGCCCGTCCGGACGACAAGTCGGCCCGGCTGCGCAAACTGGCGGATGGCTGGCGCGACACGGTCGGTCGCCCGGCTGAAGTCATTGCCCGCACCGTGCGGGACGACGGTATCGATATCCTGATCGACCTTGCCGGCCACAGCGCCGACAACCGGCTTGATATCTTTGCGCTTAAACCCGCTCCGGCCCAGATCACCTGGCTCGGTTATCCAAACACGACCGGCCTTGGCACAATCGGCTGGCGTATCACCGATGCGATTGCCGACCCGCCGGGCTATGAGGCCCATGCTACGGAAAGCCTGATCCGGCTGCCGGACGGCTTTTTATGCTATCGCCCGCCCGAGGAGGCTCCGGTGCCGAAAGCCGCCGCCAGCCCGGATGCCCCCCTTACCTTTGGCAGCTTCAACAATATCGCCAAGCTGTCGGACCGCACGATCCGGCTGTGGAGCGCCGTGCTGCGCGCCGTGCCGGGTTCGCGTCTTGTGCTGAAGTCCCGTGCCCTTGCCGACCCACGAACGGGATCGGCGCTGCTGGCACGTTTCGCCAGCGAAGGTATCGATGCCGGCCGGCTTCATTTCCTCGGCTCTCGCAGCAGCGTGGCAGAGCATCTTGCTTCCTATGCCGGGATCGATATCGCCCTCGATACCGTGCCCTATAATGGGACGACCACGACCTTCGAAGCCCTGTGGATGGGGGTCCCCGTCGTCTGTCTTGCCGGTGACAGGCATGCCGCACGGGTGGGGGCGAGCATCCTTTCTCATCTGGATCTTGGCCAGCTGATTGCGCAGGATGCGGCTTCTTTCGTTAACATTTGCAATCGCTTATCCGAAAACAGGGCTCAGCTTTCCGGCTGGCGTCAAGGCCTGCGCCAAAAGCTTGAACAGAGCGCCTTTCTGAATTCGGAAAAATTTAGATCAAATTTTATTAAAAATCTTGTGCAACACACGGAGCCCGGATATAAGCCTCTATAAGCCGTGATGGCTCCCGTCTCAGGTACGAGACGCGTAATTCGCAAGAAGCGAGGTCACCGTCATGATTTCCGTTAGCACCAACACTGCCGCCCTGACTGCCAAGCGCAATCTGGACGTCAACAGCAACGCCTCTTCCTCCTCCATCGCCCGTATGTCCTCGGGCACCCGCATCACCAAGCCGATGGATGACGCTGCGTCGCTCTCCATCAGCAACAAGATGCGCTCGACGATCTCGTCGCTTGGCCAGGCAGCCCGCAACGCCTCACAGGGCGCGTCCCTGCTGCAGGTGGCCGCCGGCGGCCTTTCCAACATTTCCGACATGCTCGACCGCATGAAGGTGCTGGCGACCCAGGTCGTCAACGACACCCTCGGTGCTTCCGAAGTCTCCTACGCCCAGCAGGAATTCGGCCTGCTGATGGATCAGGTCGACAGCACCGCCAAGCAGACCCGTTTCAACGGCACCTCGCTGCTCACCGGCGGCTCGGGCCAGGTTGAATATTCGCACAACAACAAGTCCGCTTCCGGCCTCAACTCCGGTGCGGGCGGTTTTGCCGGCACGCTCAACTCCGCCGCTTCCTCGGGCTATGTCCAGCATGTGTTCGGCGCCGCCAACACTGTTGGTGCCGATGTCCAGGACGGTGTTGTTACCCTGGCCATCGATGGCGAGACCTTCACCGGTTCCTCCAACGTCCAGGCCAACGGCGTGCTCGTGCTCACCAGCACCACCGCCTCGGGTAACAAGATCGCTTTCGATGTCGGCTCCTCGGTTGCCAACATCGATACCGACAGCGAGATGGAAACGCAGATCAACAATCTGCTGCAAAACGCGACCATTCAGGTCGGTTATGCCGAAAGCATCTCCGGCGCCGGCACGACCTCCAGCGGCTTCAACACCACTTCACTCCTGAACCTCGACGCCTCCAGCGGCGTGGTCCAGGGCACCACCGCCGCCGCTGACATCACCGTTTCCGGCGCTGCCAGCGACTACACCGTCCAGGCTGTCATCGATGGTGAAACCTTCCGTGCTTCGTCCGTCACCGTCACCGACGGCGGCGTGCTGAAGCTCACCAGCACCCGCGACAGCGGCAACGTGCTGGCCATCAATTATGGTTCCAGTGCTTCTTCTACTCTCAGCACCGCAGGCTCCTTCCAGACCAACCTGCAGAACCTGCTGGGCGGCAGCACCTTCAATATCGGCAACTCCGAGACCGCCTTCGGCCTCAACACCGCCACGGCCGGTTTCTCGGGTTCCATTAACACCACCAACACCGCCGGCTTCATCGACGGCGTGGCGAGCGGTGTCACGGTCACGAAGAATGGCTCCGCCTTCGACGTTAACCTCGTCGTCGGCAACCAGACCTTCCAGGCCAAGGGCTTCTCCGCCACCAACAATGGCCAGCTGAACCTCATCAGCACCACCGATGCTGACAACGTCATCTCGTTGAACCTCAGCTCGACGGCCAGCACCTCTCTCGACACCCTGCCGGAACTGCAGGTCGGCCTGCAGCGCCTGCTCGGTCTCGATCCCACCTCCGGTGCTAACCCGGCACGCTTCCAGTCCGCTTCCGCCAATAACGATGACTATAATGGCTTCGAAATGGGCGTGAACCAGACCATCAAGGCGTCCGCAACCACCCAGCCCGGCACCTATGCCCTGTCCTATGACGCCGACGACAAGACCTTCAAGCTGACGGACGGTGTCACCGTCCTCAAGGCGAAGCTCGAGAAGGATGGCGATCAGACGGTCCAGTTCTCCAATGGTCTGTCACTGACCCTCGGGTCCAGCGGCAACACCTTCGACTGGAGCAAGGACATGACCCAGATGGTGTTCAATGTCGGCGAAGGCAGCGGCCAGAACTTCGTGTTCCAGGTCTCTGAAATCGCGGGCGACGATCTCACCGTCAACATGACCGCCGCGACCGTCGATGCCCTCGGCCTTACCGGCATGAACATCAACACCAAGGATGATGCCCGCAAGGCCAGCATCGCCCTGGACAGCGCGCTCAACACCGTCAACACCGGGCTTGCCAACATCGGTGCCCAGCAGAGCCGGTTCGAGTTCATCCAGGCCAACATCTCGACCCAGGTGGAGAACTCCTCGGCAGCCCGCGGCACCTTCTATGATGTCGACATGGCTTCCGAAATGATCTCCTTCACCAAGTCCCAGACCCTGATGCAGGCCGGCGTCTCCATGCTGGCTCAGGCAAACCAGATGCCGCAGCAGCTGCTGCGTCTCATCGGCTAAGCCTGAAACAGCAAAGGGCTAAAACGAGGGCCCCGGCGAACAAAACGCCGGGGCCCTTTCTTTTCCAGAGGTATCCCGACCAGAACACCCTATCCTTTTGATCCAGTTCCTCATTTTGTGAACCCTGCCAGAACGGCAGCCAATTCAGACGTTTAGACCACGTCCCCGGCTCTGGCCCCCGCGCGCCCTGCGCGGCATTGTGCTTGCCTCTTGCCCGCCATTTCCTTAATATTACGGAAGCCAAGATGGCTCCCGCCTCAGGTATGAGGTGTGGAAATCGCAAGATGCGAGGACATTTGAAATGATTTCCGTCAGCACCAACACGGCTGCCCTGACTGCCAAGCGCAATCTGGACACCAACAGCAATTCCTCTTCCGCGTCCATCGCCCGCATGTCCTCGGGCACCCGCATCACCAAGCCGATGGATGACGCTGCGTCGCTCTCCATCAGCAACAAGATGCGCTCGACGATCTCGTCGCTCGGACAAGCCTCCCGTAACGCCTCCCAGGGTTCGTCCCTGCTGCAGGTGGCCGCTGGCGGTCTCTCCAACATCTCCGACATGCTCGACCGCATGAAAGTGCTGGCGACCCAGGTCGTCAACGACACCCTCGGTGCTTCCGAAGTCTCCTACGCCCAGCAGGAATTCGGTCTGCTCCTGAACCAGGTCGACAGCACCGCCAAGCAGACCCGTTTCAACGGCACCTCGCTGCTCACCGGCGGCTCGGGCCAGGTTGAATATGCCAACAACAACAAGTCTGCTACCGGCCTCAACTCCGGTGCGGGCGGCTTTGCCGGCACGCTCAACTCCGCTGCTTCCTCGGGTTATGTCCAGCATGTGTTTGGCGCCGCCAACACCGTTGGCGCCGATGTGACGAACGGCGTTGTGACCCTGGCCATCGACGGCGAAACCTTCACCGGTTCCTCCGAGGTCCAGGCCAACGGCGTGCTCGTGCTCACCAGCAGCACCAACTCCGGCAACAAGATCGCTTTCGATGTCGGCTCCTCGGTTGCCAACATCGATACCGACAGCGAGATGGAAACGCAGATCAACAATCTGCTGCAGAACTCCACCCTCCAGGTCGGTTATGCCGAAAGCATCTCCAGCGCCGGCACGACCTCCAGCGGCTTCAACACCACTTCGCTCCTGAACCTCGACGCCTCCAGTGGCGTGGTCCAGGGCACCACCGCCGCCGCTAATATCACCGTCAATGGCTCCGCCAGCGACTACACCGTCCAGGCCGTGATCGATGGTGAAACCTTCCGTGCTTCGTCCGTCACCGTCACCGACGGCGGCGTGCTGAAGCTCACCAGCACCCGCGACAGCGGCAACGTGCTGGCCATCAACTATGGCTCCACCGCTTCCTCTACCCTCAGCACGGCTGGTTCCTTCCAGACCAACCTGCAGAACCTGCTCGGTGGCGCCACCTTCAATATCGGCAACTCCGAATCCGCCTTCGGTCTCAACACCGCCACGGCCGGCTTCTCGGGTTCCATCAACACCACCAACACTGCCGGCTTCATCGACGGCGTGGCGAGCGGTGTCACGGTCACGAAGAACGGCTCCGCCTTCGACGTTTCTCTCGTCGTCGGCAGCCAGACCTTCCAGGCCAAGGGCTTCTCCGCCACCAACAACGGCCAGCTGAACCTCATCAGCACCACGGATGCTGACAACGTCATCTCGTTGAACCTCAGCTCGACGGCCAGCACCTCTCTCGACACCCTTCCGGAACTGCAGGTCGGCCTGCAGCGCCTGCTCGGTCTCGACCCCACCTCCGGTGCTAACCCGGCACGCTTCCAGTCCGCTTCCGCCAATAACGATGGCTATAATGGCTTCGAAATGGGCGTGAACCAGACCATCAAGGCGTCCGCGACCACCGAACCCGGCACTTATTCCCTGTCCTACAGCGCCGACGACAAGACCTTCAAGCTGACGGACGGTGTCACCGTTCTCAAGGCCAAGGTCAGCTCGGATGGCAATCAGACGGTTCAGTTCTCCAATGGTCTGTCCCTGACCCTCGGTTCGAATGGCAACACCTTCGACTCGAGCAAGGACATGACCCAGATGGTGTTCAATGTCGGCAAGGGCAGCGGCCAGAACTTCGTGTTCCAGGTCTCTGAAATCGCGGGCGACGATCTCACGGTCAACATGACCGCCGCGACCGTCGATGCCCTCGGCCTTACCGGTATGAACATCAACACCAAGGATGATGCCCGCAAGGCCAGCATCGCCCTGGACAGCGCTCTCAACACCGTCAACACCGGGCTTGCCAACATCGGCGCCCAGCAGAGCCGGTTCGAGTTCATCCAGGCCAACATCTCGACCCAGGTGGAGAACTCCTCGGCAGCCCGCGGCACCTTCTATGATGTCGACATGGCTTCCGAAATGATCTCCTTCACCAAGTCCCAGACCCTGATGCAGGCCGGCGTTTCCATGCTGGCCCAGGCCAACCAGATGCCGCAGCAGCTGCTGCGTCTCATCGGCTAAGCCTGACAACATCAGCTGACGAAACCCCGGATGCCGTCTCCTTCGGGAGGCGGCATCCGGGGCCGTCGGACCGGGCGCACAGCGCCTGAGCATCGCCGGCAAGCGGCACACTGGAAAGCTCGACCGATACGGCATCGCCTGGGGCAAAAACGGCCCACAGCTTGCATAAGCCATCGGCAGCAAATATCCAGACGGGCATTTTGTGCCGTCGGCAATCGCCTTCTCTACGGGTCAGGCAGTTTTGAGCAGCCGCCTTTCCCCGTTTCTGGCAAGATTTTCCGGCACTCCCGGAAAGTGGCGCCCCGGAGGGCAGGAGAGCTTCAAATGGCAGACATCAGCTTCGGCAATATCCAGACGAACTCCAACGGCACGACCACGCTGAACACCCAGGTTCTGGGTGTGAATGTCGAGGACATCCTCAAGAACCTTGAGGAAGCCAAGCGGGTTCCGATTACCCAGAAGCAGACGCTCATCGACACCAACACCAAAAAGCTGTCCGCGCTCACCGATTTCCAGACCCTGCTCACCAATTTTCAGGCGGCGTCCACTCTGCTGCGCAATCCCGGGCTCCTCAGCTCGGTGACCGACGCTTTCGAGGGCAAGGCCGCCTATACAACCTCAGGCACCCTCTCCAATCCGGACGCCGTTATCGGGATCAGCGCCACTTCAGCGGCCGCGACCGGTACGTTCCAGATCAAGGTGCTGCAAACGGCAACGGCTGACCAGAAGCTCGCCCAGGCGCAGTCCAGCAAGACCGCTGCAGTTATCACCTCTGCCGGCAACCTGAGCATCAACGGCACCAATATCGCGCTGACCGCGAACATGTCGCTCACCGATGTCGCCAATGCCATCAATGCCAAATCGACGGCGGCCAACGCCAAGGCACAGGTGCTGCAGCTGAGCGACGGCAACTATCGTCTGGTCATCAGCGGCACGGAAACCGGCGAGGTGCTCGATATCGGCGGCGATGCGGGCGTGCTCTCCGATCTGAATTTCAGCTCATTGCAGCAGACTTCGCAGAGCTTTGCGTCCAAAGCGGCCAATACCGGCCTTTCCACGACGGATTCGATCTCCATCAACGGCACGGCGCTCGATCTCAGTGCGGCAGCCGGCGGCGACGGTGTGGTCACCGTTCAGGAGCTGTCGGACTATATCAACGGCCTGGGCATCGCCAACGTCTCTTCCAGCGTCTATTCGCAGGCAGACGGGTCGGTGCGGCTGCTCATCAACTCCACCAATTCCAACAGCCCGCTGAACATCACCGCCGATGCCAATGCGACCAGTGTGCTCGGCCTCACCGACGGCAAGTTCGAAGAGCAGCTTTCGGCCAAGGTGGAATATAACGGCCTCGTCGCCGTGCGCAGCACCAACACCTTCGACGATCTGATCTCCGGCCTGACTTTCCAGATTTACGACAGCGCCCCGAACGACACCATCAATGTGTCGGTCGAAGACGACGTCTCGACTGCCAAGACCGCCATCACCGACTTCGTGGATTCCTACAACGCATTGCGGGATTTCATCAAAGCACAGTCGGCCATCGGCAGTGACGGCACGGTATCGGAAGATGCGCTGCTCTACGGCAACAGCCTGCTGCGCTCCGTGAGCCAGCAGTTGCGTTCCGCCATCACCGGCAGCGCGCTCGGCATCGAGCTTGGCACCGGCAGCTACTCAACCCTGGCCGATGTCGGCATCACGCTTGATGCCAGCAACAAGCTGACCATCGACGACACCAAGCTCAACAACGCGCTGCTGACCAATTTCGACCAGGTGAAGGCTGTCTTCTCCTATCAGGCAACCAGCAGCAATCCCGAGTTTTCGTCGATTGACCGTCCGGATGTCATCCCGAACTCTCTGGCGGGAGGCACTGTCGAAGCTGTCATCCGAAACCGCGGCGAAGTGCGGGGCACGACAGTGACGAACCCGGCCGGCGGCATCGAGATGGACGTGCTGCAAGCCGACAACGTGCTGACCTTCGATATCAACAGCATTGATGTGCAGAATATGGGCGTCAATGGCGGCCTCAAGGTCGGCCAGTCCGTCCAGATGGTCGACGCCAACGACTCCAATAACTTCTTCGTCGCCACCATCACTGCCGTCGACGATTCCGTTGGCGGTTCCGTGTCCATGAAGGTGGTCGGCAAATCCAATCAGGATGCAACCGGTCCGATCACCAACTGGACCCTCAACATGGACCGCGAGGAGGTATTGCTCAATTACGAAGGCAATACCGCCACCTCCTCCACCCTGACTTCAACGGCCTCCACCGTCGGGATCGACCTGTTTGCCGCCAAGTCCAGCAGCTCGGGCAGCTTCGTGCTCGATACGGACACGGCCTATGGCGTCGGAGACGTTATCAAGGTTTCCAGCCAGAGTGATGCAACCCAGTACATGACCGCCAAGGTCACGGGGTATGACAGCGCGACCAAGACCGTTCAGTACACGATGATCGACAAATCCGGCACCGGCACGCTGTCGAATGTCGATGTCGTGCGTCAGGGCACCAGCCTCGATCTCTCGGCCTCGGACTTCCTGACCACCGAACATGAGATGACGATCCAGGCCGGCAAAAGCTTTGCTGCGGGCGACAAGATCGAGATTGCCAAGAATGGTGACGAAGATGGCACCTACATCATTGGCACCGTCTCCGGCTATGACTCCACCACCGGCAAGCTCAGCTTCACCGTCAGCGATTACGCCGCGACCACCCCGGGCTCCTACAACGACTGGGAAGTGCGCGGCTACAACGGCACCGTCGATAACGGCATCATCCGGGGCACCGGCGATCTCGATGGTTTCGTCTTTGCCTATTCCGGCGGAGACATCAGGCCCGGTCAGGCTTCGGTCTCGACCACCTTCAAGATTACCGATGGCATCGCGGACATCGCCGCCGGCTACCTGACCAGTGTCATGGATCAGACGAACGGCAGCATGAAAAGCGAGATGGACAATCTGACCGCCAAGAATACCAAGCTTGAGGATCAGATTTCCCGCCTTGAAGATAACCTGACCAGCTATCTGGCCCGCATGCAGAGCCAGTTCACCCAGGTGCAGTCCCTGCTGGCCGAACTCAACAACACCCAGAACACTCTGAAGGCCTATACCAACACCGGCTCCAGCAGCTGACGCGGCTCCGGAGCCACACATCCCAAAGAGAGCGTTGGACGGACAGGCCACGAGGAGTAAGGTAAGGGTATGAGCGCCTACGCAAACCAGACCTATCGCAACCGTTCCGTCGCCGCGGCAAGCCCGGCCGACCAGGTCGCCATGTTACTGGAAACGGCCGCGCGTCACATGATGACGGCCCTGAATGCCCTGGACGCCAAGGATTACGAGGCGCGTTTCCTGGCCACGGAAAAGGCCCAGCTCATCATCAAGGGTCTGCAGCAATGCCTTGCCGAAGATGTCGACGAGGCAAAGCAGATGGTCGAGGTGTTCGACAATTATTATACCAACCTGTCGCTCATGATCACGCGGGTGAATGTCCGCAATGATCGTGACGCCTGCTCGGTGGTTGTCGATGGCCTGCGCACCATGGCACAGACTTGGCGCCAGGTCGGCCAGTCCGTCCCCCATGCGGGCGCTCCTGCCCCGCAGCAGTCCGGCACCGCCGCGCCCGGCGAACAGCCGGTTACCATGCCGGCCGGCGGTTTTACCGTCAGCGCCTGAGCTCAAACCGCTCCGCTACTGCATGCTGCGCGCGCTTCATGCGCTGCGCCCGAGACTGCGCTGCCACAGCGCCCGGTAGGCCGCCTCCAACGCCCGCGCCATTCGCACCGGATCTCCGACAGGAGAGGCTTCCAGACGTTGACGCAAGCTCTGGCGCAATTCGCCAAGCCTGTTTTTGTCGCCAGCCAGAGCAACGGCGATGGTGGTGAAATCCTGCGGCGTTTCGGCCACCAGTTCCTGAAGCCCCATGCGGAACAGCAGGCTCGCCGAAACCCGGGCCGGATGGCTGCTGCCCTTGAGCGTCACCGTCGGCACCCCCATCGCGGCAGCCTCGCAGGTCGTCGTTGTGCCGCTGTAGGGAAAGGTATCGAGCGCAATATCGATGCCGGCATAAAGCGCCAGATGCTCCGCCTGCCCGCCGGCCCAGGGCAGAAAATCGATCCGGCCGGGAGCAACGCCGCGGCCTGCCAGATTATCGCTCAGAGCTGCGGCAAGTCCGGCATCGTCAAGCCCGGCGGCCTTCAGCACCAGCCGGCTGTCCGGCAATGCAAGCAGCACGGAGGCCCAGAGGTCGAGCGTCGTTGGCGATATCTTGGAAAGCGCGTTGAAGGACCCGAACCGTACGGGGCCCGGGTCCCGTGGCCCCACAGCGGGCGCGACGGACAGCAGTTCAAAGGCATGAAAGCCATTTTCAAGCCGCACCAGCCCCTCGGGTCCGCGCACAAAAGCCGGCTCCGGAGGATCGGTTACCGGATCGACAAGACGATAGCCCATTGCCGCCAGCCCCGTGGTCTGCGGGTAGCCGAGCCAGCTGAGCTGGACCGGCGCCGGGCGGCGGGCAAAGACCGGCAGGCGGTTATCCGCACTGTGACCGGAAAGATCGACCAAAATGTCGATCTGGTCTTCCACCACCTGCGCGGCCAGAGCGTCGTCGGAAAGATCGGCGACCTGGCGCCACAGGCCCGCCATCTGCCGGAAGCGATCCGTCATATCGTCGCTCTTGAGGCTGCTTGAATAACAAACAACCTCAACAGCCGCCGGATCATGCGCTTCCAACACGGCGGCAAGGAAGTAGGCGACGGAATGGTGACGGAAGTCCCCCGAGACATACCCGACCCTGAGCCGGCGCGCGGGCGACAAATCCCGCCGGCGCACGCTTGCCGGCAAGGGAGTTATCGCCGCCTCGATGGCGGAGCCGAAACGCCGATGTTCATCGACAATTTCGGCCGCACTCAGATCGTCGCGATAAAGCAGCCCCATAAGGTAGGTCGACCACAAGGCCCAGGCATCCGGCGCCTTTTCCAGCGCGGCGACGGCAATCTCGCTGGCCTGCTGCCAGCGCCGGGCCCGCAAGGCAACGCTGCACGCCGCCCGGGCGAGGCCGGGATTGTCCGCCGCCAGCGGCAACAGCGGCTCCAGAATGGCCGCGGCCGCCGAAACCTTGTTCTGGTTGAGGCTGAGGGTCGCGAGCTCCGTAGCCGCGGCCACATGCAGCCGGTCGAGCTTCAGCGCCTCCTGCAGGAAGGGTCCGGCAGCCGCATAATCGCTGCGGCGCAGGGCACTGAAGCCGAGCAGGAACCAGGCCTGCGCATCCTCCATCAAGCCGGCATAGTCCCGGAGCGCCGCCTCAAAGGCAGCAATCTGGTCGCTCGCCAGCAATACATGGGCAACCGTATCGAGAAGCCCCTTAGGCAAGCGCACCGGCGATGCCGAGAAGGCGGCCAGCAGCCCCGGCCCGTCCTTCAGTTCGGCAAGGCAGGCAATCTCGCCCAGATAGGCCGCCGGCAGCTTGAAGCCGACCTCCATCAGCCGGCGATAGGCCGCAAGCGCCGCCTCGCCGCGTCCGCCAAGGCGCAGGCAGTTTGCCCGGTTGAGAAGGCCGCCGGGATTATCCGGGCTGATCTCCAGCAGGCGGTCGAAATGGCCCAGTGCCTCCAGCGGCCGGCCGAGTTCGGCCAGCAGGTTGCCCGCCCCCAGCAACAGGTCGGGATGGCGCGGACTTGCGGCAAGTGCCCGCACCATAACCGCCTCCGCTTCCTCCCGGCGGCCGAGCTGACGCAGCGCGAGCAGGCGATTGACCGCGATCTGGGGCTCCGCGGGATCGCGCTGCGATGCCTCGGCAAGCACGGCCTCGCCCTCGGCGACCCGCCCGGCCTGACAAAGCCAGACGCCCAGCGCCGCGCGCGGCATGGCTTCGGCAGGTGCGGCGGCGACCGCCGCCCGCAGTGCGACTTCTTCTTCTGCCTTCATGCTTGGAAAACCAGTACGTTGGACAGGGGACGGCCCTTCATGCGATGAGGCTGCGGCTGATTGCCTGCTGCCGCCACAGAAGCAGCACGGTAGAGTGGCAGGCAGAAGCTGGGCGGAAGGCCCGCACAGCGGCGGAGGATCATTTGGTACCGGAACTCGGACATCTCGCGCTGATAGTGGCCCTGATGGTGGCACTGGTGCAATCGATCCTGCCGCTTGTCGGCGCGGCCCGGCGCCTGCCGGGCCTCATGGCCATGGCGGTACCCGGCGCACTCGTCCAGTTTGCGCTGATCGCCTTTGCCTTCGGCTGCCTGACCTGGGTCCATGTGACCTCGGATTTCACCGTAGAGAACGTGGTGGAAAACAGCCACACGCTCAAGCCGCTGCTCTACAAGGTGAGCGGCGTGTGGGGCAACCATGAAGGCTCCATGCTGCTCTGGGTACTGATGCTGACGCTGTTCGGCGCCGGCGTCGCCCTGCTGGGCGGCGGCATGCCGATGGCGCTGCGCGCCCGCACGCTGGCGGTACAGGCCATGATCACGCTTGGTTTCCTTGCCTTCATCATCGCCACCAGCAACCCGTTCCAGCGCGTGTTTCCGCCCCCCGTCAACGGGCACGACCTCAACCCGCTGCTGCAGGATCCGGGTCTGGCGGTGCATCCGCCGCTGCTCTATTTCGGCTATGTCGGCTTTTCCATCGTGTTTTCCTTCGCCATGGCGGCGCTGATCGAAGGCCGGGTCGATCCGGCCTGGGCGCGCTGGGTAAGGCCGTGGACGCTGGCGGCCTGGACCGGGCTTACCGCCGGCATCACGCTCGGCTCCAACTGGGCCTATTACGAGCTGGGCTGGGGCGGCTTCTGGTTCTGGGACCCGGTTGAAAATGCCAGCTTCATGCCCTGGCTGGTGGGCACCGCGCTTTTGCATTCCGCCATCGTGGTGGAAAAGCGTGACGCGCTCAAAAGCTGGACCATCCTGCTTTCCATCATTACCTTCAGCTTGTCGCTGATGGGCACCTTTCTGGTGCGTTCGGGCGTCCTTTCCTCCGTCCACGCCTTTGCCGTCGATCCAGGGCGCGGTTACTTCATCCTCGCCCTGATGGTGATTGCCGTTGGCGGATCGTTCGCGCTTTACGCCTGGCGCGCGCCGGCACTGGCACCGGGCGGCCTCTTCCAGCCGATCAGCCGTGAAGGTGCGCTGGTGCTCAACAATTTGCTGCTCGCCACGGCGGCGGCCACAGTGCTCATCGGCACGCTCTATCCGCTGGTGCTCGATGTCGTGGCCGGGGAGCGGGTTACGGTGGGCAGCCCCTATTACAACGCCACTTTCGTGCCGCTGATGGTGCCGCTCTTTGCCCTGCTGGTCATCGGCCCGCTGCTGGGCTGGAAACGCAGCGATCTGGGCTCTGCCTTCAGCCGGCTCAAGATCGCACTGCTGGCAGCGACTTTCGTGGTGATCGCCACGCTGGCGCTGCGCTGGGACGGGCCGCTGCTGGGTCTTGTCGGCATCGCTGCCGGCAGCTGGGTGCTGCTGGGCAGCCTTGCCGAACTTGCCGACCGTATCCATCTCGGCCGGGCCAGCCTTGCCGAGGTGCGCCGCCGTCTTGGCCGTCAGACGCGGGCCAGCTGGGGCATGGTGCTGGCCCATGCCGGTCTCGGCATTGCCATTCTGGGCATGGTGGGCACCAGCCTGTGGGTCGATGAGCATATCGCCGCCGTCAAGCCCGGCAGCCACATCCGGATGGCGGGCTATGACATCACCTACAAGGGCGTCGAGCCCGCCGAAGGCCCGAACTATACCGCCGAAGCGGCCCGCTTCGAGGTCACCCGTGGCGGCCGCCCGGTGACGGTGCTGAAACCGGAGCGGCGCTTCTATCCCGTTGCCCGCATGGAAACTACCGAAGCCGCCATTCTCACCCGGCCCTTCGGCGATCTCTATGTCGCCACCGGAGCCGGGCCAACACCCGACACCATCACCGCCCGTGTCTGGCACCATCCGCTGGTGCCGTGGCTGTGGGGCGGCGGCGCCCTTATGGTGCTGGGCGGACTGATCTCGCTCAGCGACCGGCGCTACCGGCTGGGTGCGCCGTCGCGCCGGCAACAGCCCGCGATGGCTGCCGCCGCCACGGCCGCTGAATAGAAAGACCGACGATGCGTACGCGCCTTCTCTTCCTGCTGCCCATCGTGGCTTTCGGCGGACTGGCCGCTGCCTTCCTCATCGGATTGCAGCCAGGCCGGGATCCGCGCCTTATCCCCTCGCCGCTCATCAACAAGCCGGCGCCGGAATTCACCCTGCCCTCGCTCTTTGACGGTGAGGCGGCCTTTTCCCGCTCCGATCTGGTGGGGCAGGTGCATGTGGTGAACCTGTTTGCCTCCTGGTGCGTACCCTGCCGGGCCGAGCATCCGGTGCTGCAGCAACTCGCCGCTTCCAGCGGCGTGCCCATCGTCGGCATCAACTACAAGGACCGCAAGGAGGATGCGGAAGGCTGGCTGGCTGAGCTGGGCAACCCTTTCAGCCGTATCCTTGCCGATACCGATGGCAAGGTCGCCATCGACTGGGGCGTCTATGGCGTGCCGGAGACCTTCATTGTCGACAGCCGGGGACAGATCCGGCTCAAGATCACCGGACCGCTGACCGAACAGTCGCTGAAGCACGATGTGCTGCCGATGATCCGCAAGCTGCGCGGCTAGGCAGATCAAAGCCCGGCGCGGGCCGCCATTTCCAGATAGGCACTTTCCAGCGCCCGGGCGATACCCGCCGCATCCCCCAAAGGCGACGCCAGAAACCGCTGGCGCAGCGCCGCCCGGCCGGCATGAAGAGCCGTAACCTCGCCGGCAAGACGCGCCGCGATACCGGCAAATTCCTCCGCCGTGCCGGCAATCCAGTCTTCATGGCCGATGGCGGCAAGCTGCGTGGCGCTCATACGCTCGACCTTGCTGCGGCCGGCGAGGGTAACCACCGGCACCCCCATCCACAGCGTATCCGCCGTCGTGGTCGCCCCCGTCACCGGGAAGGTATCCAGCGCAATGTCGATGCGGCCATAGAGTGCCAGATGATCGTCGTAGCTCTTCGTCTGGCCGAGCGTCGTGATCCGCGCCGCATCGATACCCTCACGGGCAAAGGCGGCCCGCAGGTCATCCCCCACCCGCCGGTCGGCAAAGCTGCCGGACTTCAGGAGCAACTGCGATCCCGGCACCGCCTTCAGCACCGCGGCCCACAGCGCCACCGTCTCGTTGCCAATCTTGCGAGCGGCGTTGAAGGACCCGAAGGTTACCGGCTGGCCAGGATCGCGCGGCTTGAGGTCCTCCAGCGGCGGAGTGGCTTTCAGCGGCCGATAGGCCACATAGCAGCGCGGCAAGCGCCAGATTTTTTCCACCGTCTGCTCGGCGCTATCCGCCGGGTGCAGCATCCCGTCGGTGATCCAGTAGTCGATCTCCGGCATGCCGGTGGTGGCGAAATAGCCGAGATACGTTGCCTGTACCGGCGCCGGGCGATAGCCGAAAACCGGCAGCACATTGTTGCGGGTATGGCCGGCCAGATCGATCAGGATATCGAGCCCGTCACCGGCAATCAGCCCGGCCATTTCCTGCGTCGTCAGCCCGTGCACGGAGCGCCAGTGCTCGCTTGCCGTCTCGCAAGCCGCGGTGATGCGGTCGGGTGCCGCCACATTGGCATAGCCGAACACCTCCACCACCTGCCGGTCATGCGCATCCAAAAGCGGCAGCATGAAGGAGGAGACCGCGTGGTGGTGAAAGTCCGGCGATATATAGCCGATACGCAGGCGCCTGCCGGTAGAAAGCGCCGCGCGGGCGCCGCCGCGTGCAAGCGGTTTGATGCCGGCCTCGACGATATGGCGCTGGTGCCAGCGGCGAGCCGCCGCTGCAACATCACCGCTGCGGGAGCCCGTCAGATGGCTGAGGAAAAACAGGCGGTTCGATTCCGCCGGGGCTGAACCCGGCTGCAGTTCCAGCGCCCGGTCGAGAGCGGCAATCGCCTCCTCCGTCCGGCCGATGCTGAAGAGCGTCATCGCGCGGGCGGTGATGGTGTTGAAATCGTCCGGCGTGCGCTTCAGCACCAGATCCTGCGCATCGAGCGCATCGAACATCAGCCCGCGCTCGAAGAGGCAAACCCCCAGATTACGCAAGGTCTCTAGCCGTTGCGGATCAAGCCGCAGCGCCGTGACATGCGCCTCATGCGCTTCGCCATAGCGCTTCAGCCCCTGCAGAACGATGCCATGCATGTCGTGGGCTTCGGCTGAGGCCGGGGCAAGTTCGGTGGCGCGCACGGCAGCAGCCAGCGCGTCTTCCGGCCGGTCCAGCCGGCGCAGGACGTTGGCGAGGTTACGGTGAAGGACAGCATTGCCGTCCTCCAGCGCAAGGGCGGCCTGGCAATCGGCGAGCGCCTCCTCCAGGCGGTCCAGCCCTTCCAGCGCCGCGCCCCTGTTGCCAAGGCTGGCCGCGTCAGCCGGATCGGCGGCGATGAGCGCGTCCAGCAGCGGCAACGCCTCCTCATGCCGGCCAAGCTGCACCAACAGCGGCGCGCGCAAACGGGCCAGCGCCCGTTTATCGGCTCCCCTGCCTTCAGCCGAGTCAAAAACAGCCAGCGCCTCCTGATGCCGCCCCTCGCCTGCCAGTGCCTGACCCAGCCGCAGCTCGACATTGATGAGATTGCCGAGGGTCTCGGCGTCATGTGCCAGCGCCGGCAGCAGAGACACATAAAGGGTCCGGGCCTCGGCAAGGCGCCCGAGCGCCACCAGACAGGCGGCGCGATAGCGGGCGAGATTTGGCGGCAGAGGCTGGCGGGCAGCCACAGCGTCGAAATCGGCCAGCGCCTCGGCCGGACGACCCAGGCGATAGAGCGAGACCGCCCGGTTCTGCAGAATGGCGGGGTGGCCGGGCACCTGTTTCAGTGCGCGGGCAAAATAGTCGAGCGAGAGGGCCGCATCCCCCCCTTGCGCAGCGGCCAGGCCGCGCAGATGGAGCAGATTGACGTCCTGCGGCGCCGATGCCAGCGCAACATCCAGCACCGCCGCAGCCTCACCGGACTTGCCGGCGCCCAGATGGGCACTGGCGGCAGCGACGGCGTCGGCGGCAGAGAGGGTCATTGAGCTTTTCCTTGCTGCCCGGCAGGCATGGAGGCCAGTGCGGTGAGGGCCTGTTCGATCAGGCCACGATCGGAGGAGCCTTCCGGCAAAAGGTCGCGCAGCCGCTGCCAATAACCTTGCGCCGCCGCAACATCGCCGGCATCGGCGGCGGCCTGCCCCAGATACCAGAGAGCGGGACCGCTTTTGGGCTCCCTGGCCAGCAGACGGCGATAGATGACCAGTGCCGCTTCCGGCAACGGCGCACCGGCAGGTGCGGCAGCAACCAGAGACTGGGCCTCCAGCGCGGCGATCTCATCATCCTCAGGCTTCAGGGAGGCCGCACGGCCGAAGGCCGTGGCCGACTCCTCCAGCCGGCCGAGCACACGATAGGCGCGCCCAAGGCGCAGCCAACCATCCACATCATCCGGCGCTGCTTCCAGCCTCTGGGCAAGCCCCGCCACCATGCCCTCGATACGGGCTTGCTGCTGCTCGGGCGGCAGGGCGGCGATGGCCGCAGCCTCGTCTCCCGATGGCATCCCCGCCTGATCGGGGGTCTCCGCGCCACCGAGCGCGGCAATATGCTGGCGCACCCCGTCGACCCAGGGAGCGTCCGGCGGCGAGATGGCGAGGAAGGATTGCCAGGCCGCAAGCGCCGCTTCGCGCTTGCCCTGCTGTTCCAGTGCCAGCGCCTGATAATAGCGGGTTCGCGGATCGTCCGGCTCCTGCGCTGCCACTTGCGACAGCAGCATGCCGGCTTCTTCCGTCACCTGACCGCCGGCCGCCATTACCAGCGCCTCGGCCAATTCGCCCTTGAGGCGCAGGATATCAGCCGTTGCTGTATCCGTTTCCTGACCGGCAAGCCTCAACGCCTCCCGCAGGGCATCTGCCGCCGCGGCGCCGTCGCCGGCGGCAAAACGCTGCCGACCCAGCGCTGCCCAGCCCGCGGCATCGACCGGCCGGTTGACATGAACACCGACGAGGGCGGGGGACCCCACGCGCCAGTAAAGGCCAAGGGCCCCGGCGGGAATGGCAAACACCAGCAAAAGAGCAAGGACCAGACGGGCCGGCCGGCCAAGCCGCCGCACCGGCCGGCCTGCTGCCGCTCCCGGCTCCGCTTCCGCCTTGTCCAGCGCCAGCAGGCGGCGGGCAATCTCGGCGCGCGCCGGTGCGGCAGCTTCTGGCGACAGGGCGCCGGTTTCAACATCCCGGGCCAGTTCCGCCAGCTGGTCGCGATAGATCCGGGCGGCTTTCTCCTGCGCTTCGGGAAGCGGCGCGGTGCCAGCCTCGCTATTATCGGCAGGGGAGCGCAGCAGCGGCCAGACCAGCGCCGCAACCGCTGCCGCCATTAAAAGGGCTGCCACGAGCCAGAAGACCATCACCACGCCTGCCCCGACATCTGCCATCCCTTGCCGGCCGCCAGATCGCATAACCGCCCCTTGGCGATAGCAGATAGAGCCCACCAAACCAACGCCCTAACGTCGACGCAGGGGATGGCCCAGGCCAATCCCGGAAATAATTGGGCAACGAACCATTTTCCGCGCCATTGCCGCAAAAAAACAGGCCGCTATAGTGGCAACCCTAGACAGTAGGTTATAAGCCGGGGCCGGATTTGACGGGCGCCGCTACAAGGGATCGCATGGCTGTCAGCCTCAGCAAAAAACGCCGACTGAACTGGCGCCTGTGGGCACTGGCCGGCGCCATCGTGCTGCTGATCGGCCTTTCTGCCATTACCTACAATTCACTGGCCGCCCGCTGGCAAAATCAGGCGCTGGTTCTGGCGCAGGAAAATCTCTCCGCGCATGAAGCCCTGCTGCTTTCCGGCCTGCCGCGCCTCAAGTTGCCCCCCCGCGCCGCAGCGCAAAGCGAACTGGTGCTGACGCTGCTGGCGCGCCCGCAGGCCGAAATCGTGCAGCGGCGCACCGAGCTGCTGCTGACGCAGGTATCCCTTACGGCTGCCGCGCAATGTGTGGTGCTGATCGACCCCGCCGGCCATGTGCTGGCCTCGGACAACGGCCCCTATAGCGACCATCGCGAGGACAGGCTGACCGCCAACAGCGCGACCCAGCTTGCCCTGGGCGGCGTGCAGGGCACCACCTTCGGCCAGAGCCCCTGCCGCCCGTCCCCCTCACGCCTTAGCACCGCGCCCATCGTTGCCGGGGACAGCCAGAACGACACCGCCTATATCGTGGCCGCCCCGGTGGTAAACAGCGACGGCGTGCAGGGCGCGGTAATCGCCGTCTACCAGCCGCTCGTCGCCCTCAATGGCTGGACGGGCAACAACGGTTATGTGCTGCTGCTGGATGAATCCGGCCAGGCCGTCATTTCCAGCGGCGGCGACTGGCATTTCAACTGGCAGGGATCGGCCCCGCACGAGCGTGATGCGCGCACCGGCGCCGTCGCCCTGTCACGCAGCCCCGCCCAGATGATGGAAGAGCGGCGCGGCTTCCTGACGCTGGCCGCCCAGCCCGGGACCGATGGCGCCCCACTTCCGGAAGGCAGCTTTGCTTTTGCCGCCCGGCCCTTTGCCGACCGGTGGGCGCTTGTCTCCATCGCCCCGGTTGCCGCCCCGCATATCAGCCCCGCCGGCGGCGCGCTGCTGGTGCTGCTGGCCGGTTCCAGCTTGCTGCTGGCCGGGCTCGCCATCGACGACCGGCTGCGGCGCCTGACCGGGGGCAGCCACGCCCCCTTTGCCGACCGCCTGACCGGTATTTGCTCACGCGACACGGCCGATCTGGCCTTCGAGGCCGCCATGGCGGCCTTGCGCGCCGAACGGCAGACGCTGAAACAAATCCTGGCTTATGAAGGCATCACCCTGCCGGCCCATCCACGCGAGGCCGGCAATGCCGACATGGTGACAGGCTGCGCCGTCGCCATCTTCGATATCGGCGGCCTGCACGACATCAACCGCCGTTATGGTCGCCGCGAGGGCGACCGGCTGCTGAAGCGCATTGCCGGCTCGGTTGCCGCCCATACCGGCGCGGGCGACGTGCCGTTCCGCGCCGGGCCGGACGAGATCGGCGTCATCCTGCCGGGCCGGGACGCGGAAGGCGCTGCCGCTCTGGCGCGCCGCATGCTGGATTCAGCGCTTGAGCAGGCCGCCCTCGGCCGTATTCCGGCAAACGAGATCGTCATCGATCTCGGTGTGGCCATCGCCCATGGCGAGGAGGATCTGGATACGGCCTGCGCCATCGCGCTCGACCTCATCCATGACCGTTTTCACAACAACGATCCCTGGGCCGACCCTCCCCCGGAAGGCCCGTCCGGCATGGATGAGGCGATGGCACGCGCCAGCAAAACCGCTGCCAAATCCGGGCCTTCCGAAGGCTGAAGGCAGACTGGGTCACATATCCGCCTAGCGGACTTGGCCTTCCTCCGGCCCGTCCTCGCTGCCGTCTTTTTTCATCATCCGGTCGGCAAGCCGGCGCGCGAGAGCGCTGACCGACAGCGGCTGCGCCACAATGGCCGGCAGCGGCCGCACGGTGCGCTGGGTGGCCACGCCAAGCCTGACGGTGAGCAGGCCGTTGACCATGCCCTCACCCGCCCGCCGTGACAGGCCGCGCAGCACAGTGTGGCCGAAAACATTGCCGAGAATGCCGTCGGTCGCGTCGAGCCCGCCGGTCACCAGCAGGGCAAGGGCCACCTGCCGCATCAGCCGCAGGGTGGCAACCCAGCCGCCGCGCCCGCCATAGAGGCGGGAAAGCTGGCCAACGAGGCGCAGATTGATGGCGGCGGTAGCCAGCAGGTCAATGGCGGCAAAGGGGCTGAGCGCCGTGACCATGGCCGACCGGCCGGCAGCGGCAAGAATGAGATCGGCGGCTGCCCGGTCCAGCCGAGCCATCACTTCGCTGTCGAAGAGGCTGATGAGGGCAGCGCCATCGGCCGCGTGTTCGCCGTGGGAATCTGCCCGCGCAATTGCCCATTCGAGATCGCGCCGGCCCTGATAGAGGCGCCGCAGCGCGCGCATGACCGGTGCCGCACTTGCCAGATCGGCCGCCACCAGCGCGGCCTCCGCCTCGGCCCGCAGGGCGCCAACCTTGCCAAGACGCGCCAGCGCGACCAGTTCGCCAACAATGATGCCGGCAAGCCCGAGCGCCAGCAGACCAAGCGGCGCCAGCAACAGGGCAGCGATAGCAGGCGGCTGAGAGAGCGCCTTTTCCACCAGCGCATCGCCGGCAAGCCCCACAAGCACAAGCGCCCCGGTGCCGATGCCCCAGCCGACAAGCCGCGCGGCCCAGCTGGCACGGCGGGGCGGCAGGGGCGGCGGCGGCTCCATCGGGGTTTCCACCACCGGCACAGCCTCCACCGCATCGAGACGGAAGACTCCGGGGCGGATCATCCGGTCCGCGACCGCCACGGCAGCGGTCGCCCGGCGTGCCCGCTGCGGCAGCGGCGCTGCCTCGACAAACGGTACGACCGGGACGCTGCCCGGTTTTGCCGGATCCTGCGTCATGCCAGCGCCTCCCCGATCAGGAACTGCAAGGCCCGGTCGAGCCCCAGATGCGGCAGCGGTTCGCCCGGAGCGACCAGCCCGGCACGGGGCGGCGGGGCAAAGGAAATGCTGGAGAACTGGCCGGCCGCGCTGGCAGCCGCCAGATCGGCCTCCGACAGGCTGGCCGGTAGTGCACCGGCAAAAGCCGCCACCGGCGCCCCGCCGCCCAGCGGCGTGCCGGTCACGCAGCGCAGGACTTCCCCATCCCGCGTCACATCGGCTTCCTGCGTGGCACGGACCGAGGCAATGGCCATCGCGGCCGTTGCCGCGCCATTGAAATCGGCTTTACGGCGCGCCTCCGCCACCATGGCCGCCAGCAGGCCACCATAAGCGGCATGCATGTCGCGCGGCAAATGATCGGCCTTGGTGGCGGCGAACAGCAGCTTTTCCACCCGCGGGCGCCAGAGCGGGCCGAGCAGGCTGGAAAGGAAGCTGTTGGAGCCGTGGCGAAAACAGTCCAGCGTTTCGGTTATCGCGAGCCCGAGATCGCGCACGCTCGCCGGCCCGGCCTTCAGATGGTCCAGCAGATCGACAAGCACGATCTGGGCATCCAGCCGGGAAAACACCGTTTCAAAGAAGGGTTTGACGAGGCGTGCCCTGTAGGCCTCGTACCGTTCTTCCATCAATCGCCACAGGCTGCCCCGCCCTGGATCGAAAGCGGCAGGAATGAGTGGCGCGAAGGTAAGCATCGGCGCCCCTTCGGCTTCGCCCGGCACCAGAAACCGCCCGGGCTGCAGATGGGAAAAGGGCGTTTCGGAATCCCGGCAGGCAAAAAGATAGGCCGTGTAGCGCCGGGCAAGATCCGCCGCGACGGCCTCGCTGGCAGGTTCTGCCGCCTCTACCGTCTGCAGCGCCTCAAGGAAGGGAGCGGCCAGCGGGCGGCGCTGGTTTCCATGCATGATGTGGAACGCCTGCGCCGACCAGTCGGCAAAATTCTGCCGCAGCATCGGCAGGTCGAGCAGCCATTCACCGGGATAGTCATAGATATCGAGATTGAGCACGGCATCGCTGCCCCACTGGCGCCAGAGCGCATGCGGGCGATAGCGCAGCGAAAGCCGAAGCTCTGAAAGGCGGGTGGTGCCCGGCGGCCAGCCGGCGGTGCCGGAAAGGCCGTTGATGGCGGCATGCGCCGCCTCGTAATCGAAGCGGGGCACCTGCGGGTCCGGCTGCGGGCGCAGCAGCGCGGCATGCAGCCGCCCTTCGGCCCGGGCGGTCAGCAGCGGCAAACGTGACGGGTTCAGCAGATGATCGACGAGGGCGGTGATGAAGACCGTCTTGCCTGACCGGCTGAGGCCGGTGACGCCGAGACGGATACGCCCTTCCATCAGGTCGCCAGCCATGCGGCCGGCGCTGTCGAACAAGGCTTCAAACATGGGCGCCCCGCAGGCTGGCAGCGCGCAGCGCACAGGGCCGCGACATTACCCTGCCCTTTTCCTTCGAGGTGCCCCCCCGACAGCGATCCTGCATGCGCATCCTTTCAGGGCCGGTGTTCCGTATGTGCCTCGGCCGGGCAAGGCACGGATGTTGGCCGGCATGTTGCCATCTGCCAGCCCATGATGCTGCAAATGTTGCTTTTTTCGAGGCGTTTCAACCCATAGCCCGCCGACGAAACACAACGGATGCCTACATATGCCGACAAAACCGGGATTGTGAGGGCGCTGCGCCAGAGGGCAACAACCCCGCAAAAAGAAAGGCCCCGGTGGACAGCCGGGGCCAATGAACAGGACGAAGTTTATTGGCCTTGATGCCGTTGGGAGGCCGGCGGACCAACCGGCTTTTTGACGTTTTCCGGCCGAGGGAAGCCGAAAGGTCCGGGGAAGAAACGAGGGGAAGCCGCATTTGCGCGTTCCAATGTTCTCAGGCCGCCAGCACACCGGCGCTCTGCCAGCCGGAAACCGCCGCCTCCGCCCAGCCCACCAGGGCGCCGGGCGAACCGCCGGTGCGGATGGCGTAACCGAGCACAGGCTCGTTCCGGTTCGCGCCTGCAGCGCTCACTCCCGGCCGGTCCCGCGCCTCGACAGCCTCGGCCGGCTGCTGGCGCACGGCATAACCGCCGCCCGGCTCGGCAGTAATGGCCGTGACCCAGGGGGTGCCGGGATTGGGCTGGGAAGCACTGCCATCGGCATGCAGCGACCAGTCCGGCCGGCGCGCACAATCCAGCACGGCCCGGTGAACGGCGGAGAGGTTGAGGCCGGCGGCCATGAAGAGATTATCGGCAATGATCATTTCATCTCGCTCCCCATCACGCGGAAAGGGTTTGCCGGCCCTTCAAGGCCGGGCGGGACAAGATCCCGCGGCTGCATGACCCTTATTTGCCATAGCAACGGGGCGAGAACAAGAACAAAATAAGAACATCTGTGGAGAACCTCACAGAAAGCGCCCGTTTCGGGCCCTGTCCGGTCTGTTTGCCGCGCCCCCTCACCCGGCAGCCGACGCTGGCACCGGGGGGCAACCGTGCTAAGACAGGCGGAAGATTTGCCTGACGGCTGAGGAGCTTGGCTAACCGTGGACCAGGTTGACTGCGTGGTGGTGGGTGCTGGCGCCGTAGGTCTCGCGATCGCGCGCGCACTGGCGATGGCGGGACGCGAAGTGCTGATTCTCGAAGCCGCGGACGCCATCGGCACCGGCACCTCCTCGCGCAACAGCGAAGTGATCCATGCCGGCATCTACTATCCCCGGGGCAGCCTGAAGGCCGAACTCTGTGTCGCCGGACGCAAGACGCTCTACGACTATTGCCAGAGCCATGGCGTACCTTACCGGCGCCTCGGCAAGCTGATCGTCGCCACTGACGACGCCCAGCTTGGCAAGCTGGAGGAGATTGCCGGCAAGGCACGGGTCAACGGGGTTGATGATCTGGAAATCATCGACGGGGCAAGGGCCCGCTCCCTGGAGCCGGCGCTCTCGGCCACCGGGGCCCTGCTTTCTCCCTCCACCGGCATCATCGACAGCCATCAGCTGATGCTGGCCTATCTGGGCGATGCGGAAAGCGCCGGCGCCATGCTGGCGCTCGAAAGCCCGTTGCTCTCCGCCCGCCCATTGGATGGCAGTGGCTTTACCCTCTCCGTCGGCGGGGCGCAGCCGATGGAAATCGGCTGCCGGTGGCTGATCAACAGTGCCGGCCTTTTTGCGCCGCAGCTGGCGGCCCGCATCGAGGGGCTGGCGCCGGATTTCGTGCCGCAGGCGCATTTCTGCAAGGGCAACTATTTCACCCTCGCCGGGCGCTCCCCGTTCTCGCGCCTCATCTATCCGGTGCCGGAGGCAGCCGGGCTCGGCGTGCATCTGACGCTTGATCTTGGCGGGCAGGCCAAGTTCGGCCCGGATGTGGAGTGGGTGGAGACGGACGGCGCCGCGCCGCTCGACTATCAGGTAAACCCCACGCGCGGGGAAAGCTTCTATGCCGCCATCCGTCGCTACTGGCCGGCTCTGCCGGACGGGGCGCTGATGCCGGCCTATAGCGGCTATCGCCCGAAACTGGGCGGCCCGGCGGAAGCTGCGGCGGATTTCGTCATTGAGGGGCCGGAGACACATGGCCTCGAGGGCCTCATCAATCTCTTCGGCATTGAATCGCCGGGACTGACGGCTTCACTGGCGATTGGCGAGCGGGTTCAGGCACTCTTTGCCTGAGCCCCGGCCATCCCCTGTCAGGTCTCAGGAACTTTCCGAACCAGGTGAACCTGCGCTCCCATGCCAATCTGACCGCCAGCTACTCCGGACCAATAGACGATGAAGCGACTTGATAAATGTGCTACTGAGTAGCAAGTTTGATGCAAAGGAGCCCACGGGGATGAGTGTCAAATCGTCGATCTCGTTGACCGATCAACAAGATGCATTTGCCCGTTCGCTGGTGGAAAACGGCCGGTATTCCAGTATGAGTTCTGTTATTCAGCACGGGCTGGAGTTACTTCGCCAGAAGACGGAAAACGAGACAGCGGAAACGGCTGCGCTTCGAGAACTGGTCGCGCGGCGATTGAACGGACCGACGATCTCTGCAGCGGAAATGGAAAGCCGTGTCGGAGCAATGATTGAGCGCAAGCGCCGGGCCGCCCGTGTGGACTCTTGAATATTCAGAAGCCGCTGAACGCGATTTCGAGCAAATCTTCGACCATCTGTTCACTGCCTATATCAAACTTGGAGAAGCGCACGACGAGGCGCTGGAACGCGCCGCTGAGCGAATCGACAACTTACGGCGCGAAATCAATCGCCTGACCGACACCCCATATATCGGAACGCAACGGTCCGATATTTACACAGGCATCCGGTTTCTTCGGCGGGACAAATCCGCCATCTGGTTTCTGCCAGCAGAAAGCAGCAATACAATCATTGTTGTGGCAATCTTCCACGGCGCTCAGGATCACATAAGACAGATGCTGGTACGTATGCTGGCGAAATGAGCCGCTACAGCTAGTGCTCTTTCGATTCACACCGAAAAAGCGAACGAGTTTCCGGAACTATCCGCACGCCAGGTCCCGGCGCGCTCAGATGCGCGGAAAGACCGTCGACCGTTTTACGGTGCCGTAAGCGAAGCTGGTGTCGATGGCGGCAATGCCCGCGATATTGTGTAATTCATCCCGCACGAAGTGCTCATAGTCCTTCAGGCTTTCGACGAGCACCCGCAGCAGATAATCCGCCTCGCCGGTCATCACGTAACAGTCCTGGATACGGTCGAGCGCCCTGACCTTCGCCTCGAAGGTGGCCACGGTGGCCTTTGAATGCCGCTCCAGCCGGATGCGCACAAAAGCCGTGATCGGCAGGCCATAGGCCTCCTCATCCACGATCGCGGTATAGCCGCGGATAATCCCGTCCTCTTCCAGCTGCCGCAGCCGGCGCAGGCAGGGGGAGGGCGAGAGCGATATCTTCTCCGACAGTTCCTGGTTCGTCAGCCGGCCATCCTTTTGCAGGGCCGAGATGATCTGCCGGTCCTTGTCGTCCATAAAAGGCTCTTTCCTGGCAGAATCTGCCAAACATTCGCTCATCACTGGCAATATTAGCAAGAAACTGTCCCGCCAATAACGGTAATCTTTCTCCATCGAAAAGCAGGGGAAAAGCATGTCCGACGCGGCGATCATTCTGGGCAGGCCCGAGGTCAAAGGGCATCCATCGGCGCTCGCCGGTTATGTCGTGCTTGGGATCGTGGTGTTTGTGTGGGCGGGCTTTGCCCTTACCCTCAGGGCCATCGGCGCCTCCCCGCTCAGCCCTGCCGATGTCGCGCTGATCCGCTTCGCCCTGCCCCTGCTCTTTCTGCTGCCCCTGTCGGCAAAACGTCTCGGCAAACTGCGGAAAGTCGCGCCGAAAGACGCGCTCCTCGTTCTGCTGGGTGGCGTGCCGTTTTTCTTCATCGCGACCGAAGGTGCCCGCACCACGTCTGCCGCCTTTGTCGGCGCGCTCATTGCCGGCACGAGCCCGGTGGCGGTTGCCCTGCTCTCCCGCCTCTTCGAGCGCAAGCTTGTCGAGCGGCGCAAACTGCTGCCGCTCGCGCTTATCCTTTGCGGTGCCGTCGGGATGGTGATCGGTCAGCCCAAGGCCGTCGATGCCGGCACGATGAGCGGTGTCGGTTTTCTGCTCGCCGCCAGCCTGCTCTGGGGCGCCTACACCATCGGCCTCAGGCGAACCGGCCTTGATGCGATCTCGAACGGCCTGCTTGTTTCCGCAGGGTCGCTGATCGTCATGACAGTCCTGATGCTGTGCGGGCTGACACAGGTTGATTTCAGCAAGGTCACGCTGTTCGACGCCGCGCCCTTTCTCCTGATCCAGGGCATTGGCGTCGGGTTGGTGTCGACCGTCGGTTATGCCTTTGCCATCTCCCGCCTCGGTGCCAACAAAAGCGCAACGATCGGCTCCCTCGCCCCGGCGCTGGCCGCGCTACTGGCGATCCCGCTGCTGGGTGAGCCCCTCTCTTTCGCCACGCTTGCCGCCATCGCCCTCATCACCGCAGGCGTCATTCTCTCCAATCGCCCCACTCGCCGCTGACAACAGGGAAACGCCATGCTCAACAACTTTCCCGCCGCCGCTCCCGACCCGTTATGGGATCTGATCAACAGCTTTCGCGCCGATGGTCGCCGCGAAAAGATCGATCTCGTCGTCGGCGTTTATCGCGACGCTTCCGGCAATACCCCGGTAATGCGGGCGGTGCAGGAGGCCGAGGTGCGGCTTGCCTCGGCGGCGCTTTCCAAATCCTACCGGGCCCTTTCCGGCAACCACGCCTTCAACGCCGGAATGGCAAACCTGCTGCTGGGTGCCAATGCGCCGGCCCTTGGCCGTCAATGCACCATCCAGACCGTCGGCGGCACCGGGGCGCTGCGGTTGCTGGCGGATTTTATCGCCCGCATTTCCCCCGGCACCACCGCCTGGAACACCGACCCCAGCTATGTGAACCACAAGCCGCTGATGGCGGCCGCCGGCCTGCCGGTCCGGCCCTTCCGCTGGATTGAAAACGATCATGGCCTCGATCTGGAGGCTGCCTTCGCCGATCTTGATGCGGCGGCAGCCGGGGACGTGGTGATCCTGCATGGCTGTTGCCACAACCCGACCGGCATTGATCCGACCTTCGAACAATGGAAAGAGATTGCCCGTTTCTGTGCCCGCAAGCGGATTACCCCGCTGATCGACATGGCCTACCAGGGTTTCGGCGAGGGGCTGGAGGAGGATGCGCAGGGCCTGCGCCACATGGTGGACCAGCTCGACACCGTGTTTGTTGCGGCCAGCTGCTCCAAGAATATGGGGCTTTATTGCGAGCGCACCGGCGCCGCCATGGTCATCGCGCCGGATGGCTCCTTCCTCGGCAATATCCGCTCGACGCTGGAAAACATCACCCGCGCAAACTATTCCATGCCGCC
Source organism: Radicibacter daui (assembly GCA_030657355.1). Taxonomy (GTDB): domain Bacteria; phylum Pseudomonadota; class Alphaproteobacteria; order Radicibacterales; family Radicibacteraceae; genus Radicibacter; species Radicibacter daui. The sequence goes on along the minus strand of CP131057.1, from coordinate 34,949 downwards.
CGACCATGGTGCCGCGATTGCGGTTTCGCTTTTTGAGCAGCCGGCCCCGTGGCGGGAAGAGCTGGAAGCGGCCCGCCGCCGGGTTGCCGATACCCGCCGCAGCCTTGCCGATGCACTGGCGACCCTGGGCGCGCCGGAACGGCTGCAGGTGCTGCGCCGGCAAAAGGGCATGTTCTCGCTTCTGCCGCTTGACGGGCAGCAGATGGAACGGCTCCGGCTCGAGTTCGGAGTCTATGGCACGGCTGCCGGGCGCATCAACATCGCCGGGCTGCTGCCCGGACAGATTGATACCCTCGCCCGGGCCCTGAAGGCTGTCGGCTGAGGCCGGGGATCAAGAAGAAAGGCCGGGCGAAACGCGGCGCCTTGCGCCGGACCCGCCCGGCCTCCAGGCATCAGGCCAGGTACTTGTTGAACCAGGCGATGGTGCGATCCCACGCCAGTTTGGCCGTCGCCTCGTCATAACGCGGCGTGGTGTCGTTGTGGAAACCGTGGTTCACGCCCGGATAGACATAGGCTTCGTAGGTCGTGCCATTGGCCTTGAGCGCGGCTTCATAATCCGGCCAGCCGGCATTGATGTTCTTGTCCAGCTCCGCATAGTGCAGCAGCAAGGGCGCCTTGATGCGCGGCACATCCTCCGCCCGCGGCTGGCGACCATAAAACGGGGCCGCCGCGCCAAGTTCGGGATAGGCAACAGCCGCCGCATTGGCGACACCGCCGCCATAACAAAAGCCGGTGATACCGACCTTGCGGCCCTTAACGGCGGGGTGCGCGCCGAGAAACTCGATGGCGGCAAAAAAGTCGTTCATCAGCTTGACCGGATCGACCTGCTGCTGCAGTTCGCGGCCTTTTTCGTCATTGCCGGGATATCCGCCGACAGAGGTCAGGCCATCCGGCGCCAGCGCCACGAAACCGGCCTTGGCCACCCGGCGGGCGACGTCCTCGATATAAGGATTGAGCCCCCGGTTCTCATGCACCACCACCACACCCGGCACCGGATCCTTTGCGGCCGCCGGGCGCACCAGATACCCCCGGACATCGCCATTGCCCAGCGGTGAGGGGTAGTGGATGTACTCCGCCACGATATCGGGATCGGTGAAGGACACCTGCTCGGCGAGCGCATAATCCGGGCTCAAGGAGGCCAGCAGCGCTGCTGCCGTGACGCCCCCGACAGCAAACCTGCCGGCACGCTCCAGAAACTCGCGCTTGGTGATCCGTCCGTGGACGTAATAGTCGTAGAGCTCAAGCAGTTCCTGCGGAAAATCCTTGGCAGTCAGACGTGTCATGTCGAGGTCCCTCTCCCGTCAGCCCTTGTCAGGCAGTTGCTCCCGGAGAAAGACATGGTGAGGCATTTTTCAGAAGAAAGTGCCTCTCATATTCAAAAATTGGTGAAGGGACAAAAACCCGTCACTTTCGCGAGATCTTGTCGATGAAATCGCGCGTGCGCTGCACCTGCGGCGCATCGAAAATCTGCTCCGGCGGGCCGATCTCCAGCACCCTGCCCTCCGCCATGAAGGCGACGCGGTGGGAGACATCCCGCACGAAGCTCATTTCATGCGAGACAATCAGCATGGTGATGTGCTCGGCAGCGAGCAAACGGATGGTATCCAGGACTTCGCTTACACGCTCCGGGTCGAGGGCCGAGGTCACCTCGTCCAGCAGCAGGATTTCCGGCTTCAGGCAGAGCGCACGGACAATCGCCACACGTTGCTGCTGCCCGCCGGAGAGCTGATCGGGATAGGCATCGAGCTTGTCGCCCAGGCCGACCCTGGCCAGCAGGTCGCGAGCCTCGGCCTCAACCTCGGCGCGGCTACGCCCCCTGATCTTGACTGGCGCGACAACCGCATTTTGCAGCACGGTCATGTTGCCGAAGAGATTATATTGCTGGAAGACGATGGCAAGCCGGCTGCGGGCGGCACGCAACGAGCGCCGGTCCTTGTAATCAATCTCCTCGCCGCCAATCGAAACCGTGCCCCGCTCGGGCGGAAGCAGCCCGGTGACCGCCCTCAGCAGCGTACTCTTTCCGGAGCCGGAGGGACCGATGAGGCTGACGATCTCGCCACGGCTGATGGAGAGGTCGATCCCGTCCAGCACCTGCAGTTCATGATATCGGGCGGCGAGCCCGCGAATGTCGAGATACACCAAGACGGCTCTCCAGATGGCTCCCCAGCCGGGCCAGGGGGTATGAAATGACAAAATAGAGCAGCAGCACGGCGCCAAAGACGATGAAGGCGGAAAAGCCCTTGGTCGTCAGGATGCGGCCGGCCTGCACCAGCTCAAGGACACCCGCCTGCGAGGCCAGGGCGGTGTCCTTGATGAAGAGGACGAAGTAACTGAAGATCGGCGGCAGGATGACCGGCCAGGCCTGCGGCAGGACCACCAGCCTCAAGGTCTGCCAGAAGCCGAAATTCATCACCGTTGCCGCTTCGATCTGGCTTTGTTTGACCGCGTCCAGCCCGGCCCGGATGATCTCGGACACGAAGGCGGTGGAAATCACCGATGTGCTGATGAGGGCAATCGTCAGCGGCGCAAGGTCAAACCCCAACACCTGCGAGCCGAAGAAGAACAGCATGAGCGTGACGAGAAACGGTACCCGGCGCAGAATCTCGACATAAATGAAGGCGAAAGCCTTGAGGGGAAGCAGCAGACGGGCGTGCGACCGGCGCGCGAGCGCAAGCAGCAATCCGAACACGAGGCCCACGATGCAGCCGAAGGCCGAAAGAAGCAGGGTCGTCAGCGCTGCCTGCCCCAGCAGCAGCAGATTATAATAGGTGAAGACCCGGGGCAGCTGGCCGAGAAGATCGCTGAAGCTCATAGGACCTTCACCCTCGCCCGGAAGCCATAACGCGCCACCAGCGCCAGCAGGATCGTCGCGCCCAGCGTCACCAGCACGTAAAGGCCGGCGACCAGCGTGAACACCTCGATCGAGCGGAAGGTTGTTGAGTTGACGTTGAAGGCGCGGCCGGTCAGTTCCTCGACCCCGAAAACCGCCGCCATGGAGGAGCCCAGCACCATCATGATGTACTGGCTGCTCAGGGGCGGCAGCAGGACCCGGAAGATGTGCGGCAGGATGATGAAACGCAGCAGTTGCAGATGGTTCATCCCCATCGTCTCGCCGGCCTCCAGCTCCTGCCGGTGAACCGAGGTCACACCGGCCCGCAGGATTTCCGTCAGGTAGGCCGCGGCGTTCAACGTCATACCAAGGAGGACGGCCGCGAAGGGGGAGAAGAGGATGCCGAGATCGGGCAGGCCGTAGAAGATGACGTAGATCTGCACGAGCTGCGGCGTGTTGGTGAAAAAGACAACATAGGCCCGCACCAGACCGGACAGCACCGGCCCGCCATGCAGGCGGCACAGGGCGCCAACAAGGCCGAAGAACATGCCGCCGCAAAAGGCGAGCCCGCTCAGCACAAGGCTGATGAGCGCACCCCCGAGGAAATAGGAGAGGAAGGGCGTGACTTGCCCATATTGCAGGACGTAATGCATAGGCGCCTCAGGCCCCTCCCCGATATGGTACTAACCCAGACCGATCAGAAATAAGGGTTCGGATGGATCGGATAGACCATGTCGATCCCGAACCACTTCTTGTAGGTCACATCGACGAAGCCGGAGCTCTGCAACGAGAAGAGCGCCGTGTTCAGCCAGTCCTTGAGGGCATCGTTGCCACGGGCGACACCGATACAGTCATAATCGACCGAGGCGGTGGCATCGGTCAGGACGCGCGTTGCATCCTTGTAGTTGGCAGTGTAGCGGCCGAGATAATCGACGACGTCCACGATCGCATCACCGCGGCCCTGGAACAGGGCACGGACGGCATCGGGGTAGTTGTCGAACAGCACAACCTTGGCGTTGGGCAGCCGCGTCTTGACGAAATCCACCGGCGTGGTGCCCCGCACCTCGATGAGGTTCACGTCCGCGCTGTTCAGATCGTCCATCGACTTGAAGGGCTTGCTGTCCAGCGTCAGCGCGCTGATCGCTTCGGTAATCACCGGAACGGTAAAGTCGATGACCTTGGCGCGGTCAGGAGTGCGGGTGAGGCCGCCCAGCACGATGTCAGCCTTGCCGGTCGCCAGGAACGGAACACGGTCGGCCGAGCCGACCTGCACCAGCTTTACCTCAACGCCCAGCATTTCACCCAGCTTGTTCGCCAGGTCGACATCAAAGCCGGTGATCTCGTTCTTGTCATCGTAAACGCCCAGCGGCGGCAGATTCGGATTGATGCCGACGACCAGCGTCTTGGCGGAAAGCACCTCGTCCAGGCTGTGGGCAGAGGCGGCAACCGGGGCCAAGGCCATGCAGGCCAAGCCCGTGATAAGACTGACTTTCTTTAAAAATCCCATGATTCCTGAAGCCTCCGTTCCTGTTTGGGTGACGGCTGGTGGTTGTTCCCATCAAGCCTAGCGGTTTGGATTGCGCTTTGTGTTTTGTCGGTATATCTATCGTATACCGTTTGTGTACGAAGCAAGCCCCAAGATGAAAAAAAATCAAACCGAAGAGACCGTCGGCATCTGCGCCGCCGCCGGCAGGCCCCAAACCGGCCCGCGCCGCAAGACCGGGCTGGCCGGCGAAAAACTGGCCTTCAGCTTTAATGGACAGCGCGTTGAAGGCGTGGCCGGCGACAGCGTCGCCGCTGCCCTTCTGGCGGCGGGATACACCACCCTGCGGGAAAGCCCCCGCGCCGGCACGCCGCGCGGCCCGTTTTGCTGGATGGGCGTTTGCCAGGAATGCACCGTCGTCATCGACGGGGTGCGGCGTCCTGCCTGTCGTACCAGCCTGGCGGCCGGAATGCAGATTTTCCCGGGGACCATCGCATGAAGACGGCACTCGAACCCGCGACATTGCCGGCCCCTGCCGACCTGATCGTCATCGGCGCCGGACCTGCCGGAGCCGAAGCCGCCATGAGCGCGGCAGCGCAAGGCCTGCGGGTGCTGCTGCTGGACGAGGCGGTAGCCGCCGGCGGGCAGGTCTATCGCGCCCCGCACGCGGGGGACAAAAAATCCGCAAGCTCCCCCGAGGCTGTTGCGGGCAACGACTTGCGCGCCCGCCTGGAAGCCAGCACGGTCGAATGCCATTTCGGTGAAACAGTCTGGTCCGTCTCCCCCGGCTTCCGGGTCGACAGCCTGAGCGCACAAGGCACCCGGTCCTGGCATGGCCGCGCTCTCATTACTGCGACAGGAGCGAGCGAGCGTGTCGTCCCGTTTCCGGGCTGGACGCTGCCGGGTGTCATCGGCCTTGCCGGGGCGACCATTTTGCTCAAATCGCAGGGCATCCTGCCCGGCCGGCGGACGTTGATTGCCGGTTGCGGCCCCCTGTTGCTGGCTGTTGCCGCCGGCATTCTGGCCGCCGGCGGCGAGGTGGCGGCCGTCGCGGACCTTTCGCCACGCAGCGACTGGCTGCGAAAATTCCCCCGCCTGGCCTCAAGGCCGGACCTGCTGCTTCGTGGCGCGGGCTGGCTTGCCAGTCTGAAACGGACCGGCGTGCCCGTCTTCAGCGCCCATACTCTCAAGGAAGTGGTCCGCGACGGGGACCAGCTGGTCGCGACCTTGCAGCCGGTCGATGGCGCCCGCCGCCCGGTAACCGGACCGGAGCCCCACTTTGCCGTTGATGCCGTCACCGTTGGCCATGGGCTGGTACCGGGAACAGACGTGACCCGGTTGCTGCGTGCCCGTCACCATTATGATTTCGCACAAGGCGGCTGGGCACCGGACCTCGACGGGAATTTCCGCACCAACCTGCCCGGCCTCTACGCCGTCGGGGACGGAACCGGCATTGCCGGAGCGGCGACCGCCTCCCTGAACGGCCAGCTTGCCGGACTTGCTGCCGCCCGGGACCTTGGGGCTCTTGCCGACACCGTGCATGAGCAGCTTGCCGCCCGGCTGGAACAGCAAGCGGCAAAGGCCGGACGCTTTGGCCGCGCCATGGCGGAGCTTATGGCGCTGAGGCCGGCACAGGTCGCGGCAATCAGCCCCGAAACCGTCGTCTGCCGCTGCGAGGATGTGACCCGGGCCGAAATCGACAGTGCCATCGAAGATGGGGCCCGCACGGTAAACCAGCTCAAATCCTGGACCCGCTGCGGCATGGGTCCCTGCCAGGGGCGCATGTGCGGGGATGTGGCAACCGCCCTTATGGCGCAGGCCACCGGAGAAGCCCCCGTCGCCCCCTTTACCGGCCGTACACCCTTTCGCCCCCTGCCCATCTCGCAGTTCGCCGGCGATTGCGACTATGGCGACATCAAACTCCCGCCCCCGGCACCGCTATGACCAGCCCGAACCCCTCTCCCGCCCTCTCCCGCGGTGCCGGCGAAATCTACGACGCCACGATCATCGGCGCCGGTGCCATGGGCGCCACCACTGCACTTCATCTGGCGCGCAGCGGCATGAAGGTGCTGCTGATCGACCGGGGCGAGATTTGCCGCGAGGCATCGGGCGTCAACGCAGGCACGCTGACGCTGCACATGACCCGGGCGGCCCTTATTCCCCACGCCATGAGAGGGCGCGAGTTATGGCTCGACGCCCCCAAATGGCTGGGTATGGATGTCGGCGCGCGTTCCGCGCCGGGCCTCTCGCTTGCCTTTACACCGGCAGAACGCGAGATGCTGGAAAAGCGGGCCGAAGCGCGGGCCGCCATGGGGGCGCCGATCCGGCTGATAACGCCGGCCGAGGCCCGCGCCGTGGAGCCCAGGCTCAATGACGGCGTCCTGGCTGCCGCCTTTTGCGAACTGGATGGACATGTAACGGCCTACCTGACCGGCCGCGCCTACCGCCGCGCCCTCACGGCCGCAGGCGTGACCATCCGTGAGAACCTGCCGGTGAGCGCGATCAACCGGGATGGTGCCCACTATGACATCACAGCCGCCTCCCCTGATAACCGCGCACCGGAACATTTGCGCACGCGCCGCCTGGTGCTTGCCGGCGGGGTGTGGCTGCAATCCATGCTCGGCTGGCTCGGGTTCGACGTGCCGGTCAAATGCCTCATCAACCAGCTGGTGGTGACGGAGCGTATGCGGCCCGTCATGCGCTCCGTCGTCGGCATTGCCAATGGCCTGCTTTCGCTCAAGCAGTTCGAGAACGGCACGGTGCTGATCGGCGGCGGCTGGCAAGGCATCGGTGACCCGGTGCGGGGCGGCGTGGAAGCTATCCCGGAAAATCTGGTCGGCAATGTGCGCCTTGCCCGCCACGCCATTCCGGCGCTTGGAGAGACGCGCATCGCACGCATCTGGCTTGGCCTTGAATCGGAGACGGCGGATGCGCTGCCCATGATCGGCCCGCTGCCCGGCATGGAAAACGCCTTCGTCATTGGCTGCGTCCATTCCGGCTACACGAGCGCCCCCTGCATGGGCTGGCTGCTCTCGCAGACAATCCTGGGGCATGAGCCAGAATTGCCCCTTTTCGATCCGGCCCGGCTGATGGCAGCCCCGGCTGCACAAAGACCAGAGGAAACGCCTTGATCCCGCAAAAAGACCGGCCCTTTCGCGGTATCTACGCCGCTACGCTGACACCGTTTCATCCCGATGGCGGGATCGACGAGGAGACGCTTGCCGAGCATTTTCGTACCGTCACGGCAGTGGCCGGCATTGTCGGGGTGCTGTGCAACGGCCATGCGGGCGAAAATTTCCTGCTGACACGCGACGAACGGCGCAGGGTCACGGACATCGCCCGGCAGACCATCGGCAGCAGCCACATCATCGTCAGCGGCGTGGTGGCGGAAGCCAGCGCCGAGGCCGCGCTGCATGCGGCCGATGCCGTGGCCGCGGGTGCCGATGCCGTGCTGGTGTTCCCGCCCTTTTCCTGGGCGCTCTCCCAGGATCCTGACATGGCGGTTACCCATCACCGGATCATCGCCGAAAAGGCCCGCTGTCCGCTGATGCTCTATCAGGCGGGCGTCGGATCGGCGATGGCCTATCCACCGGATGTGCTGGCGCAGCTGGTGCAGCTGCCGGATATCGTCGGCATCAAGGAAGGCAGCTGGGAGAGCGCGGCCTATGACCGCAATCGCCGGCTGGTGGCGGAGCTTGCCCCCCATGTGGAGATGATGGCCTCGGGTGACCAGCACCTGCTCTCCTGCTTCGTGCAGGGCAGCGCCGGCAGCCTTGTAAGCCTTGCCGTGCTGATGCCCGAAGAGATCGTCGCACTGGACCGGGCGGTGCTGAACAACGAGCGCGACCGCGCGCTGGCGCTGCATGCGCGCATCCAGCCGCTGGCGGACGTGATCTATGGCATGGCGCCCACGGGACATGCCACCGCGCGGCTCAAGGCGGCGATGGTCCTGCTCGGCCGGTGGAAAAATGGGATGACCCGCGCGCCGATTACGGGCATTTCGTCAGAGGAAACCGATGCCCTGCGGCGTGCGCTTGCAACCGCAGGATTACTGGAGGCCTGTGCTTGACCCAGAAGTCGCCCCCGATCAAGGACGTGGAGTTGCCCCGGCCGGCCGAAGCCGAGAGCGGTGCCGACAACGAAGCCAGCCTTGGCGATGTCGCTTATGAGGAATTGAGCCGCCTTATCCTGACACGCAAGCTGCCCGGCGGCAGCCTGGTCGTCGAGGGGCGGCTTGCCCTGCAGCTCAACATTTCGCGCACGCCGATGCGGGAGGCCATGCTGCGCCTTGCCGCCGAAGGGCTGCTGGTCAAGCAAGGCTCGCGCTCCTATGCGGTGCGGCAGGTGCAGCCTGTCGAGTTTTTCCAGGCGCTCAAGGTCCGCGAACTGCTGGAGGGCGAAGCCGTCACGCTGGCCATCGGCCGCATTCCCAAGGCGGTGATCGATGAGCTGCGCGAGGGCATTCGCCAGCTGGGCACGCTCGGCTCGCAGGAAGCCGCGCACTGGGAAATGGATGACCGGCTGCACATGCTGTTCCCCGAAGCCCTGGGCAACGGCACACTGATGAAGATCATCCGCCAGCTGCGCATGACCACCCGACTTTTCGAGCTGACCAGCCCGAGCGGCCGGGTTCAGGCCGATGCCGCCGAGCATATCGCCATTCTCGACGCGGTGGAGAAGGGCGATGCGCGGCAGGCCCGTACGGCGATGGTTACGCACCTGCGCAATGTCGCCGCGGAAATCCTCGATATCGTGACCGGCCGCGACAGCGGCCCGCTTAAACGGGAACGTCGGTAATGCAGAATTTTGACCTCGTCATTCGCGGCGGCACGGTGGTGACGGCCGCGGACAGCTTTGAATGCGACGTGGCGATCCGGGACGGGCGCATTGCCGCTCTGGGAAACGGGTTGGCCGGTGACAGGATCATCGACGCAAAGGGCCTGTTGGTGATGCCGGGCGGGGTCGACAGCCACTGCCATATCGAGCAGCTGGAAGCCGATGGCTCCATCCATGAAGAAACCTTCACCACCGCCGGCATCTCGGCCTTTGCCGGGGGCACGACGACGGTCATTCCCTTTGCCCCGCAGTTCAAGGGGCAGCCGATCCGGGAAAAGCTGGCAGAATATCGCCGGCGCGCCGCCCTCTCCCCCATCGACTACAGCTTCCACCAGATCATCACCGATCCGGATGCCGAAGGCCTTGCCGAGGAACTGCCGGAAATCGTCGCCTCCGGCATCCGCAGCCTCAAGGTGTTCCTGACCTATGACCCGCTGCATCTGGATGACCGGCAATATCTGAAGGTACTGACGGCGGCCAAAAAGCTGGGCGCGATCATCACCATCCATTGCGAGAATTACGAGGCGATCCGCTGGCGCAGCGAAGCGCTGCTGAAGGCCGGGCTGCCGGGGCCGGCCTCCCACGCCCTTTCGCGCCCGAAGGTGGTGGAGCGGGAAGCGACCTACCGCGCCATCGCCCTTTCCGAACTGGTGGACCAGCCGATCCATATCTTCCACGTCTCCTGCGGAGAGGTGGCGGAGGAGATAACCCGGGCAAAACGCCGGGGCGTGAAGATCACGGCGGAAACCTGCCCGCAATATATGGTGCTGGGTGCCGGCGACATGGACCGTCCGGGTTTTGAAGGCGCCAAGTTCATGTGCAGCCCGAGCCCGCGCGCTGCCGGCGATGCCAGCGATGCCGAGGGGCTGTGGGCGGCGATTACCGCCGGCACGCTCGATATCATTTCCTCGGACCATTGCGGCTACAGCATCGAGGGCAATCGCGGCAAGAAGATCAACGGCGCCGATGCCGACTTTACCCGCATCCCCAACGGCGTGCCGGGTCTCGCGGCCCGCATGGCCATTACCTTCAGCGAAGGGGTGAGCGCAGGGCGCATCGATGCCAGCGACTTCGTGCGGCTGACCGCTACCAACCCGGCCAAACGCTTCGGCCTTTATCCGCGCAAGGGCCTGATTGCTCCCGGCGCCGATGCCGACATCGTTCTATGGGATCCCGGCAGGCAGGTGACGCTCACCAATCAGTTGATGCAGCACGCCATCGACTACACTCCCTATGAAGGGCTGAAGGTGACCGGCTGGCCGGTGATGACCATTGCCCGCGGCAAGTTGGTGATGGAAGACGGCAAGGTCTCGGCAACTGCCGGTGCCGGTGAGTTTCTGCCAGCATCACTTTCGCCCGCCATGAAGCCGCGCGGCGTGGTGCCGGATGATTTCGACGCTGCCGCTTTTTCCTGAAAGCTCGCCCTGCAAAGGACAGAGCCCGGCCTTTCGGCCGGGCTCCTTGCTTCAACAGACTTTGAGGGCGCCGTTCAGCGCTTGATCTGGGTAATCTTGGTGCCTTCGATGCTGATGCCGGCCATCAGGCCCTGCTGGTCGAAGATGAAGGCATAGGCATCGTCCTTGAGGGTCGAGGTGGAGAGGTTCTTGGCCACGCCCTCATCCACCAGCGCCACCGTCGGGCCGACGCCGATTTCCCAGCCCTTGGACTTGTCGAGATAATCGACGGCCTTGTCGTTCATCAGGAAGACGACATAACCGTAGGACTGCGCGCCGGCCTGCAGGCCCCAGGAGCCAGTGACCGAGTTATAATAGTCGGTAACCTTGTCGTTCTTCTCCAGCACGCCTTCGCCATAAGCGCCGCCGAAGACGAGGCCGGCCTTGACGATGTTCGGGAAGATCAGCACGGCCTTGGCCTGCTTGGCGATGCCGGCGGCGGCCTGATTGGTGCTGATGAGTTTTTCCAGCGCCTGGTTGGAATCGCGGTTGAGATCCTCGGCCGTGGCGGCCCAGGCCGGACCCGGCATGACAACACCGGCCGCGCCGGCGGCAGCGAGCGCAGCGATCAGCAGGGAGGTGCGGGCGAATTTCATCGAGGTGCTCCTGTCAGGGGAAGGATCGGCGACGCGCCGTCCGGTTGCAGGAACAACGGGGTGGGCGCGTTCCGGTTCCCGTCCCTGCTGCCGCACCCCTGCCCTCAGGGGTGGCGCAGGAGCCGCTTCCACCAGGGCCGGTGCGGGATTTTCAGGCCCCAGTTCTTTTCCAGCACGGTGATGAAAAAACCTGCCGCGTCAGCACGTTCCAGCAGCGCCTGCCGTTCTGCCAGCAGCGCCCCGCCAGCCTCGATGGCGATGCCGCGCAGGCCGGCGGCAAGGGCTGCTTCCACCGTTGCCGGGCCAATCGTGGGCAAGTCCAGTCGCGGGTCCTGCTGCGGCTTGCGCAGCTTGACGAGCACGCCGCCTTCGCCGGCACGGGCGAGCGCGCCGACGCGCCCCAGCATGGCATCGGTGCCCTCGATGGCTTCCACCGCCAGCACCAGTCCCTGCTGCACCACCGCCCCCTGCCCGACATCGAGCGCGCCCAGCGCCCGTACCACTTCCGCCGCCCGGGTAATATCGCTCCACGCCCCGGCATCTGGCAGTGCGCGGGTAACAGGGCCGGGCGCCGCCAGCAGGGCCGGGTAAAGGGTGTGAGCGCCCCTCAGCGCCAGCCCTTCGCTCTCCAGATGCCGGCCGAGCAGGCCGAGCAGATTGTCATCGCCCAGCGCCGCGGCGTAACCGAGCTTCAGAGCAAGGGCCGCCGTGGCCGCCGTTGGCGCCAGTTCGGCAAGGGAGGGCCGGCGCACCGGGCCCAGCATGCAGACCTCGCCGGCCCCGGCTGATTTCAGCCAGGCCACCAGCTCGGCCGCTTCCCCGAGGCGGAACCAGCGGTGCGTGTAACCCTCGACCCAAGCGGGTTCGGTAAAGCCCGTAAGGGCGGCTACCAGCACCGTCTGCCCGGCTGCGCGGCAATGCGCGGCAAGCTGCTCCGGCAGGCTTCCCCCGCCGGCGATAAGGCCAAGCACCATACCTCCCGCGGCCGGCACGGCGGCAGAAGTCACAGCAGGATCAAGGGCAGAGGCGTTGGGCATGAATTGCTTGTAGTGGCTTTGGGCCGCAGCCGGCAAGACAGGCGCCGGACCCGGCTGCACAAAAATCAACAAGATTTGGGCAGTGACTTCCGCCACAAATTCCCCCCTAATTCCGCCTCTTGCCGCGCCGGCGGGCCAGACCGGCCCCGACGGCACCGATATCGCCACCCAAAAAGGCCCCTCCTCCATGGACATGAGCGCACGTGTGCTGATCTGGACCGAAACCGCCGGCACGCCGGTGGATGCCGACAGCGCTGAGGTTTACCCCGATGGCATGGAGGCCGTGCTGGCGCAGGCGCTGACCCAACGCGGCTTCGACGTGGAGACCGCCTGCCTTGCCGACAGCGAACACGGGCTTTCCGAAGCCCGGTTGGCGGCAACCGATGTGCTGATCTGGTGGGGCCACCGCCAGCATGAGGCCGTCAGCGACGATGTGGTGCGCCGGGTGCAACGGCGGGTGCTGGATGGCATGGGCTTCATCGCCCTGCACTCCTCCCACCTTGCAAAGGCGTTCCTGACGCTGCTTGGCACCGGCGGCACGCTGCGCCACCGGCTTGCCGGCAAGGAGAGCGCGCCGATGAGCGAGCGCGGCGAGACCGAGCGGCTGTGGCTGGTTGCGCCGGGTCACCCGATCGCCGAAGGGGTCAGCGACCAGATCGAGCTCCCGCAGGAGGAGATGTATGGCGAACCCTTCGACATTCCCGAGCCGGACGAGCTGGTGTTCATCTCCTGGTTTGAAGGCGGCGAGGTGTTCCGCTCCGGCTGCTGCTGGCGGCGCGGGCGCGGGCGCATTTTCTATTTCCGCCCCGGGCACGAGACGTTTGCCACCTACTGGAGCGGCGAGATCCAGCACATCCTCGCCAACGCGGTACGTTGGGCCGCGCCGCCGCACCAGACGGGCAACCTTCTGCGCACCGAACGTGTGCCCTATCCGCCCAGCCCGCTGAAGCGCTGAGACGGATCCGGAAGACCGGATCATCCATGGGCCCGCATCTGCCCCCGCTGCAACCGCTTGTCGCCTTCGAGGCGGTGGCCCGGCATCTGAGCTTCAGCCGGGCCGCGGCGGAGCTGTGCGTGACGCAAAGCGCCGTCAGCCACCAGATCCGGCATCTGGAGGGGCATTTCGGCGTCAAGCTGTTCAACCGGCTCAATCCCGGCATCGCGCTCACCGAAGACGGGCAGGCCCTGCTGCCGGAAGTGCGCGAGGCGCTGGACCGGCTGGGCGCGGTGGCCGAACGGCTGCGCCGCCGCGCCCGGGCTGGCGTGCTGGCGGTGGCGGCCCCGCCCGGCATCGCCACCTGGTGGCTGGTGCCGCGGCTCGGCCGCTTCAGCGCCCGGCATCCGGAGATCGAGGTGCGCATCGCCGCCATGGACGAGAAGGTGGATTTCGAGCGCGACCGCATCGATGTCAGCCTGTTTCTCGCTCGGCCGGAAGCGGTGCCCGACGGGGCGACCTCCTGCAAGCTGCTGCGGGAGAAGGTGTTTCCCGTCTGCAGCCCGGCGCTTGCCGCGCGCCTTAAAAGCCCTGCCGATCTCGCCGCCGTACCGCTGCTGCATGAAGACCAGCGTTACACCTCCGAGCTCGACTGGCGGCTCTGGGTGCGGGCGCTGGGAGTGGAAGGCAGGGTTGACCCCGCGCGCGGCCCGCATTTTTCGCATTTCGCCCTCGTGATGCGGGCGGCGATGGATGGCATGGGCGTGGCGCTCGGCCGCGCGCCGATGGTGGACGACGAGCTTGCCGCCGGGCGGCTCATTCGCCCGTTCGGCAATGCCATGATTCCGGCCAGCCGCATCTATGCCGCCCGCTGGGCCGCCGGCGCGGAGCGGGACCTGCGGGTCATCGCCTTTCGCGACTGGCTGCGCGAGGAAAGCGGTGACGGCGACCTCGCCGCCTTGCCGACCGGCCTTGCCCGGCCAGATGTTCTGGGAGCGTGAGGCTCCTCCTATTTCCGCCCTTCCGATTGGCTTAAGCAGAGATCCATGTCCGCTCCCATCCACTCCCTGATCGCCCGGGCCCTGACCCATAATCTGAGCGAAGCTGCCGTCTATCGTGCCTCCCGGCGTGAAGTCTCTGGCGCGAGTGACGTTGCCGGGGCACCGGACGGGCGGTTTTACTGCCCGGTATGCACAAGCTGGCACTGGCGCTTCCTGCCCTATGGCCGCAATGGCCGGCCGAATGCGCTCTGCCCCACCTGCGGCTCGGTGGAGCGCCACCGCTTCCTGTGGCTGACGCTGGCCCCGCTGCTGAGCCGGGCGCGCCGCATCGTGCATGTGGCGCCCGAACCGGGCATCCGCGCCCGGCTGGAAGGGCTGCCGGGGGTGCATTACCGCGCCGTCGACCGTTATGACCCGGATGCCGAGCCAATGGACCTTACCGAGCTGCTGATGCCGGACAATTCGGCCGATCTTATCATCTGCAACCATGTGCTGGAGCATATCCCCGACGACCGGCAGGCGATGGCGGAGATGCTGCGCGTGCTGCGGCCGGGCGGCCATGCGGTGGTGATGGTGCCGGTGGATGAAAAACGCGCCGCCACCTATGAGGATGACAGCATCGTCTCGCCGGCGGATCGGGCAGTTGCCTTCGGCCATCCTTATCATGTGCGGGTGTGCGGCGCGGATTACCCCAAACGGCTGGAAGCGACCGGCTTTGCCGTGGAGTATCGCCATTCACGCAGCCTCAGCGGCCATAAGCGCCGGCTGATGCGCCTGAACAAGACACCGCTTTACCTCTGCCGCAAACCGGCCTGAGGTCGCGCTAAACGGCTCAGCGGTCCACTATCCTGAGCTCTTCCTTCTTCTTTCCATCACGGTTCCCGACGACATGACCAGCGCTCTCCGCCAGCCCCAGCCGGATCTGATTTCCATTGCCCCGTTCCGCGGCCCTTTCCACCGCAAGCGGCGCAACCGGCTGATGCGAGCGAACGAGCGCGGCGCCTTCCGGCTGGCACAGGCAAAGGCCAGCGGCGAGTGGGGTCGCTTGCTGGCTGCTGTGCCGGGATTGGCCGACACCGATGCCAGTCTACTGACAGGCCGGCTGCAACGGCTTTACGCGGCCTATACCAGCCAGGTGTCGGAGGCGATGATGGCGGCTTCGCTTTCCGCCTGCGTAACGGCGCTGCAGCTCGTCAAGGCGACTGGCGCAAAGCGGGTGGCCGATCTCGGCTCCGGCTTCAGTTCGGTTGCCTTCCGCGCCCTGCTGGCAGACCCGGCCTTCCAGTTGTGGTCAGTGGATGACGACGCCTTCTGGCTGGCGCGCACCGGCAGCTTCCTTTCCAAACGCAGCCTGCGGCAGGACGGGCTGATGGTGTGGCAGGATTTCGCGAGCCACGGGCCGGAAACCCTCGACCTCATCTTCCATGATCTTGGCGACATGGTGACCCGGCGCAACGTCCTGCCGCTCCTGTGGCAGAAGCTGGCCCCGGGCGGGGTGCTGGTGCTCGACGACATGCACAAACCGGTATACCGAAAGGCTGTCCAGACTTTCCTCGCCACGGTGCGCTGCGACTCATTCTCCCTGCAGCAAAAAACCGGAGATCAATGGGGCCGTTACGACTGGGCTGTGATCAAGCTCACAGTTTGAAGGATTTTAATCCCAAACTGCGACAAAATTGATGTGTAAAACCTCACAAATCTCGCAGTTCTCGCGACTACCCCTCACCAAATTCGGCCTCTAACATAGCCTTAGGACGAACTCCCTCGTGGAATTCGCCTATAGGGCCTTAACGCGGATGACGGCTTCATCTGCGACAGGGTTCCTATGTCCAGACATGATCCAGAAGCGAGCCGGGGGTAACGCAGCGCTTTCCGGCAATGTGTCCGCTCGCCTGGATTTTGGACACGCCCTAATGAAAATGGAGCAAAAGTTAATGAAAAAGCTACTCCTTGGCACCACCGCCCTCGTTGCCGCTGCTGGCTTCAGCGGCATCGCTTCCGCCCAGCAGGTAACCACCAAGGCAACCTCCCTCGCCATCTCCGGTGACGTCGAATTCGAAGGTGCCTATTCGGACAACGATTCGACCGACCGCAAGGTCGACTTCCTCAGCGACGGCGACTTCACCTTCTCGCCGAAATATGTCGCAGACAACGGCCTGACCACTACCGGCCGCATCGACTTCCAGTGGAACTCCGGCAACAGTAATCTTGCTACTGACGAACTCTCTGTCACCTTCCAGTCGGCAAGCTTCGGCTCCGTAACCCTCGGTGATGATGACGGCGCCGCCGACAACTTCTATCAGTTCGGCCCGGTCGCCGGTGATGGCAACTGGGACGGCAGCGCCCCGCAGTTTGCAGGCTGGGCCGACCCCACCAGCCCGACCGGCGGCGATGGTATCAAGTGGGCCGGCGACAATATCGAGCCCAACCTCAGCGGCGACGCCACCAAGATCTACTATAGCACCTCCGGCCTGGATTTGGCTGGCTTCACCTTCGGAGCATCCTATGCGCCGTCTGCCGGTAATACCTTTGACAGCGGAAATGGCCTGACCAAGGCCGTCGGCGATATACACGACGTATGGGATGTTGGCGGCACGTGGGAAGGCCAGTTCTCCGGCGTCAACCTTACCGTCGGCGGCGTTTATGTTACCGGCAAACGGGACTTCAGCGGCGATAACCCCTCTGGCTACAATGTCGGCGGCACCGTTGGCTTTGGCGCCCTCAAGGTTGGCGGGGGGTACACCGGCTATAGCGATTATTACGCTGCAGGGGCCGATGCGGACGTTTGGGCGGCCGGTGCCACCTACGACATTGGTGCCTTCACAGTCGGAGCGACCTACACCAAGAGCGATTACGATGTCGGATCGGGCTATGACGACAGTTCCGACTACGGTGCCGCCGTCAGTTACGCCGTGGCCCCGGGCGTAACCGCCAAAGGTGAAGTCAACCAGTTCAAGAATGATGACACCGGTAATGACGCCACCGTCGTCATGCTTGGCACCCAGGTCGATTTCTAAAAACTGCCCTCTCCCTCAAGCGCAGTTTCCGGAAGGCAGGAGCTTTTGCTCCTGCCTTCTCTTTTTTGGGCACTGGCCGCTCTGGTCTTCTGCTTCCTAGGCGATCCATCCCAATGGGGTCATAGCCACCGTTCTGCCTTTCCTCATGCCTCCAGAGTTACCCCGCCAAGAAGACCGAGCCATAAACGGCTACGGCTTATTATGAAGACGACCGCCAAACCCGCCACGAAGCTCAGATTGCTACGCCGTTCGGCCACTAAATCCAGAGCCCAAGCTGTGCGCCCGCAATTTTCTGATGCCGTGACCGCATAAAGTGAAAAGAAATTTCCGAACACAACTTTGGTAACGTGAACTTAATCACACTGCCGCGAATTCGTCATATGACGTGTCCATTTGGCCACACCCTCACACTTTGGTACGAAATGCCGCAGAGAGCGGGTTGCACCTGCCTACTTTGTCGGCAACTCTGTTTGCGCCCCAGTACCCGGCTGAAGACCGACTCTGGGCTTCAGGCGAATACAGGTTTTCTGTTTTTGGTCTGACAACTGTTGAAAACATAAAGACAACGTCACCACGGCAGCCCTTGAGGCTGTTGACCACAAAAAGAAGCAGAAACCCTTTTCGGGGCAAACCAAACTGCTGCTTGAGGGAGCACACCTTAATGAAGAAGATTCTCCTGGGCACCACCGCCCTGGTCGCGGCTGCCGGTTTCTCTGGCCTTGCCTCCGCCCAGCAGGTGACCACCAAGGCCACCTCGCTGTCGATCGCCGGCAGCGTCGAATTTGAAGCCGCCTATGCCGATAACGACACAGGCGCAGCCCGCAAGATCGACTTTCTGTCTGACGGCGACTTCACCTTCTCGCCGAAATACGTTGCCGACAACGGCCTGACCACCATCGGTCGTCTTGACTTTGCTTGGGACAAGAACAACAGCAATCTTGCCACCGACGAACTGTCCATCACCTTCCAGTCCGCAAGCTTCGGCTCCATAACTCTTGGTGATGATGACGGCGCTGCCGACACTTTCTGGCAGGGTGGCCCGACCGCCGGCGATGGCAACTGGGACGGCTCAGCGACCCGCTTCGTGACGTCCGACTGGTCTGGCGACAATCTCAACGTCAACCTGAACGGTGACGCCACGAAGATCTATTACAGCACCTCCGGCCTCGACCTTGCCGGCTTTACCTTCGGCGCGTCCTACACCCCGAAGAACAACAGCACCTTCGACACCGGCACTCTTTCTAAAACGGCTATCGGCACTACTACTGACGCCGCGATGTCGGACCTTTATGACGTCGGTGGAAGCTGGAGCGGCGACTTCTCCGGTGTGACGGTCTCGGTTGCTGGCTCTTACATCAGCGGCAAGCGTGACCTCTCCAGCGAAGATCCCTCGGCCTTTAACGTCGGCGGCAAATTGGGCTTCGGTGCACTCACCGTTGGTGGCGGCTACACCAGCGGTTCCAACCGCTATGCCCCCGGTAAGGATGATCACGCTTGGGCCGTCGGTGCCACGTATGCGATTGGCGCTTACACCGTTGGCGCCACTTATCAAAAGAGTGATTTCGACGATGGCACCACTACCGGCACCGCAGGTACCGCCAAAGTCGATTCCACTGCTTATGGTGCCGCCGTTACGTACGCCGTGGCTCCCGGCGTGACCGCTCTCGGCGAAATCAACCAGTTCAAGGATGACGACAACAGCAACGACACCACCGTCGTCATGCTGGGCACAAAGATTGCGTTCTGATCCAGCTTTTGTCTGACCAAACTGGGGAGAAACAGGGCACAAGGCCCTGTTTCTCCCTCGTTAGGCCCTACAGAATGAACGTCTGACAAAAGCTTTTACGTCCCTCCGCGCTATTAGCAGTACATCCGAGACATTGTGTCGATGCGGCAACACCACTCCTCCGCTGATCCCCTTGGAGGAAGAGTGTGGTTGCGTCCTCGTTGTCTGTCATGAACTCTGTCGTCACCTCAGCGAAAGCGAAGTCTCACACTTTGTGAGGTTCTGTTTTCGCTAGGCTTTGCTCTTCCCTCTTCAATACCGTTGCTAAAAAACAACAGTGTTGCAGTTTGGATTGCCCTTCAAGGGCAAATCCATTGAACAGGGGGAGGGTAAGGAGCCTAATCCGGGGTGAAACAAATCTGCTGCTTGAGGGAGCACATTTTAATGAAGAAGATTCTTCTGGGCACCACCGCCCTGGTCGCCGCTGCTGGTTTTGCTGGCGTGGCTTCTGCTCAGCAGGTGACCACCAAGGCCACCACGCTCGGCATCTCCGGCAGCGTCGAGTTCGAAGGCGCCTACGCCGATAACGACACCGGCGCTCAGCGCAAGATCGACTTTCTGTCCGACGGCGACTTCACCTTCTCCCCGAAGTATGTTGCTGACAACGGCCTGACCACCACCGGTCGTCTCGACTTTGCTTGGGACAAGAACAACAGCAACCTCGCCACCGACGAACTGTCCATCACCTTCTCGTCCGCGAGCTTCGGTTCGCTGACCCTCGGTGACGATGACGGCGCCGTTGACACTTTCTACCAGCAGGGCCCGCTGACCGGCGACGGCCAGTGGGACGGTTCCGCTACCCGCTTCGTGACCACCAGCTGGGCTGGCGACTCCATCGAGCAGAACCTCAATGGCGACGCCACGAAGATCTATTACAGCACCAGCGGCCTTGATCTGGCTGGCTTCACTTTCGGCGCGTCCTACACGCCGAAGGGTGACAACAGCTTCGACAGCGGCAATGGCCTCAAGAAGACTGCGGCTACTACTACCTCCGATAGCGGTGTGTCCGATATCTATGATTTCGGCGGCAGCTGGGAAGGTGAGTTCTCTGGCGTTTCCGTCAGCGCTGGTGGTGCGGTGATCACCGGCAAGCGCGACCTCAGCTCGGAAAACCCGACCGCTTATAACGCTGGTGCCACTTTCGGCTTCGGTGCTCTCAAGGTTGGTGGCGGCTACACCTTCGCTAGGAATCTGACCTCGGGCGGCGACGACTTCAACGAGTGGGCTGTTGGTGTTACCTACGACATCGGCGCGTTCACCGTTGGTGCGACCTACGACAAGGCCAGCTACGAATCGACGAACTTCGATGGCAACCCGGACTCCACCGCTTACGGCGCCGCTGTTAGCTACGCTGTTGCTCCGGGCGTCACGGCCCTTGGTGAAGTCAACCAGTTCAAGGATGACGACAATGGTGATGACACCACCGTCGTTATGCTCGGCACCAAGGTTGCTTTCTGATCCAGACTTTGATCTGAATTGGAAACAGGAAGGCAGGGCTTCGGCCCTGCCTTTCTTTTTTCGTGCTTTTTGTGTTGAAGCCCCGCCTGCAAGCGACGAGGATGCAAACCGAATTTTGGCTTAACCGATCCGGGCTTCTTCATGCGCCGCAGCGCCAAGTATCTTACCCTCGCCCTCACAACCGTTGTCGTTGTCGGTTGCGGATATCAGTTCAAGCCCGCACCCGAGAGCAAACCAAAAGAGTCCGTGTTTGGTCCAGGCGGCATCGTCCTCGGCCCCGGAGCCCCCAAGGGGACACCGGACGGCCCCCGATCCGGCATTGCCGTGAACGCCGAACTGTGGCGCGCTACGCTTGAGATCTTCGCGCCCTATCATCTGCTGCAGGCAGACCCCTATGGCGGTACCATCCTCTATGACTGGACCGCCGCCCCCGACGCGCCAACCGAGCGCTTCCGCTTCAACGTCGTTATCCGCGGTGAAGCACTGAAGGCAGAAAACATCTCCATTTCTGCCTTCCGGCAGGTTCTGGGGCCGGATGGCAAAATCTGGCAAAGCGCGCCGGTATCCCCCGATCTGCATCGGGACCTTGAAAATGCCGTGCTTGCCCGCGCTGCGGAGCAACGAACGATGCATTATTGAAAGGACCAGAAACAGAAACGGCCACTCCGCATGCGGAGTGGCCGTTTCTGTTTCTGGTCCTTGTTTGCCGCTCGCCAACCTCAGGCGAAGGTAACAACCTTCATCTGCCGCAGTTTGTCGAGCGTATCGCGCACCAGTCCCAGCGGCTTGCCGGCGGAAAGATCGGCGACCTGCTTTTCGCTGAAACTGACCTCATGCGGCTGCTCGACGACATGCCGCACGATCTCCACGATTTCACCGGGGACAGCAACCGCGCCCTTGTCACTGGCAAGCAGCCATTGGGGGCCCTGCTGGGCCAGCCTAAACTGCCCGTTAAGACGGTAACGCTGGCCGCCAGTGAACACTGCGTCCAGATTGTACGTATCGCGAGGATACGGGTAGGTCTCCAGAATAGTGCGCAGCCCCTCGCTGAAGGCTGGTGAAGCCACCAGCTCCCCAATCCCCCTGGAAAGCTGTTTCTGCCAGGCACCAAGCGTCTCCCGCACAGCAGGACCGGGCAGATCGGCCCGGAAAAAGCCCTGGCTGATCATGGCTTCCATGACCAGCGGCAGCAGATCTATGGCCTTGGGAGCGGTAACGCCAAGAGCGATGTGGATTGCCCCTTCCTGGCTCGCCAGCGCGTCGTGGTACCGGCCCCGTGGCATATAAAGCAGGTCGCCGGGGCGCATCACGATCTCTTCAGCCAGCTTGCCGCAATGTTTCTGGTTTTCTTCCGGGCTGAACTTGAAGGAGCGGTGCGCAATCGGCGCCTCAATCTGGCCCTCATAGAGCCGCCAGACCTTCTCGCCGGCGCAATGCAGCGCATAAACGTCGTGCGTATCGAAATGGGGGGCAAAAGCCTGCCGTCCGCGGCGCGAGCAGTAAAGATTGCCCTGAACACGGCCGCCGGTCAGCGCCTGCAGTGCCGCAGAGACCTCATTCAGGCCAAAGGTCAGCCGGTCGACGTCATTGAGCACCAGCGTAGCACCGCGGGTGATCCAGCCTTCCACCAGGGCTGGCTCCGGCCGCAGACCTTCCTGGCCGTTTGCCAGCACCGCAGGACGACAATATTCAGCGGTCGGCACCGGATTGCGATCCAGTACCAGCTGCAGAGATGCCGGGCTCCAGATCGGCGCCATGTTAAGCAGGCGCTCCAGTAGCTCCCAGCTCATCACGTCAGCCACGCTCTCGGCCTTGCCCGGCAGATGCAGATACTTCTTGCCGTGATAGTCCTTGAGAAAACCCTCAATCCCGATGGGATCGAACAGGCGGTCCAACCGCGCCTTCAAATTTGCGGGAAGGGCAGCAACAAGTTCAGCCACGCTCATACCGGCTCCGGTTTTTCATAAGGATGTGGAGAAAACAGGGATCACTCCACAAGAATGCCAAATTCCGGCGTTCAGGCCTTGCGCCCGATCAATTGATCGATCTTCTCGTCGATCGCCGGCAACAGCAGCTCAAGGCAGAATCTCTGCATGCTGAGCGGCGTATTGTCAGCGATGTAACGTAATTTCAGCAAATAACCCTCGGGCAGGCGAAGATTATAGAGCTTGGTCACGTCCGGACGAACCGCGGGATCGTCCCACGGCAGCGCCGGCGGCGGCGGCGGCTCCAGAACCTCGACCTCTCCGGCGGCGCTGCCTTCATCGGCATAAGCACGCTCCGCGCCGCCCAGGAAGGCAGCCAGGCGCGGGTCATGCAGATCGGGCAGCTCACGCCGAGACGGCGGTTTCGCCCTCAGAGTCGGCTTGGCTGTTTTCACTGAACACCTCATTGAACAAACGGCGAATTTCGGACTTCGACTTGGCGTCCGAACGTTCCATTTCCACAACACCCAGACCCGCCTTGGCGGCCTTGCGATAACTGATACGGTCCCGCAGAACCACGGGCGCGAGCGATAGATGCTCGAAATCGCCCATCACCTCCCGCACCTCGTCCGCTTCGCTGACCACCGGGTTGGTGGAAGCGCGGTTGACGATGACGCGGGCAGTAAGCCCCGGATTAAAGGCGCGCGCGGAGGCCACCAGTTCGTCCATGCGCTGCAGGGTCCACACATCGAACTGCGAGGCCTGAATGGGGATGAAGGCTGCCTCCGCCACCACCAGCGCCGCCCGCAGCTCCGCGCTGTCACGCCCGCCTGCATCGACGATGACGTCGCCGTAACGGCCGGCAAGATCGCGGACCTCGACAGCAAGGTTGCGGCCGAACTTCTGCACACAGGGGATGCGGGGAATGACCCCCGCCTCGTCACGGTTTGCGGCCCAATAGCTGGCGCTGCCCTGGATATCGGTATCCACCAGCAGTACGTCGCGCCCCTGCGCTGCCCGCATCGCGGCCATGTTGGTCGCGATGGTGGTCTTGCCGGAGCCGCCCTTTTCACCACCGATGAGAATGATCACGGTTACGCTGCTTTCGGTTTTGGACATCCAACCTATAAGAGTGAACTTAACATACGGTTGGAGATGAATCTATATCATACTAGATTCGATATCATACCACGCCAAAGCGCACAGATTTCCTCAGAAAAGGACAGGAAAGCAGTTCCGGAAAGGAACCGGAAACCTGGCATGAAAGATGCTTGTAAGAGGGCAACGTATCGGAGGCCTGTCATGACCCGTGTTGCCACAAGCTCGCTGCAGAACCAGATTCTGAACCATGTCGTCAACAACACGGCAGATTATGCCCGGTTGCAGGAACAAATCACGACCGGAAAGAAGGCACAGCAATATTCTGGCCTGGGAGATCTTGCCGGGCAGCAGATCGATCTTTCCGCCCAGGTCCGCGCCTACGATCAGTTTACGGAGAATTCCCAGACTGCCAGCAGCCGCCTCGACACCCAGGCAACGGCACTGGACACGCTCTTCGATATTGCCAGCGATATGCGCACCAAGGTGATGCAGGCACTCTCCGGCACCACCGGCAACCAGGGTCAGGTGACGACCCTCGCCAACACCGCCATCGACACCGTGGCGTCAGCGCTCAATTCGAGCCTTGGCGGCGTCTATGTCTTTGGCGGCATAGGCGGCGACCAGCCGCCGGTCGATGTCAGCGACCGCAGCGTGCTGGCACCGCTCGATGCCGGCGAAGCAACGCCGGAAAAGCCGCTTTATTATAATGGCTCCACGGAACAGTCGCAGGCCCGCATCGACGATACAGAGACCATCAATTATGGCCTCACCGCCAATAACCCTGCTTTCGACAAGCTGATGCGCGCTCTCAACCTCGTTGCCACGTCCGGCGGCGAAGAGGAAAAGCTCAATCAGGCCAACGCGATGCTTGCCGATGCGATCACCGGCATTGCCGACAACCAGGCCGTCGTCGGTAACCAGCAGAAGCAGATCGAGGACATCCAGTCCCGCCAGAGCGAATTCAAGCTTACCCTGAAAACCCAGCTGGGTACGATCGAGGATGTCGATCCCAGCCTCGCCATGGTAGAGCTGACCAAGGTGCAAACAGTGCTGCAGGCCTCCTACATGGCGCTGTCGCGGGTCTCGCAGCTGTCGCTTCTGAATTCGATCCGCTAACGGCTCCTGCGCGCCTGCTGCGGGCCACAGACGGGAAGTGAACCAGACTCTGTCCTCTTCTTCTCCCTCCCCCTCCGCGCTTGCCGTCGCCCTTGCCCAACACCAGGCCGGAGATCTGGCCGCAGCAGAACACGCCTATCGCCGGATGCTGGCCGATATGGCCGCAGTTGATGCCATGGAACAGGCAGAACTGCTGCATCTGCTCGGCACGCTGCTGGTGCAGACTGGGCGCTCCGGCGAAGGAGCCAACTTCCTGCGAGAAGCCGTCGCACTTGTCCCGGATCGGGCCAACAGCTGGTCCAACCTCTCGCAAGCCCTGCTGAAGACTGGCGACGGACTTGCCGCTCTGGCCGCCGCCCGCGAGGCGCACAGGCTCGACGGCAACGCCGACAACACGCTCAATCTCGGTCTCGCCCTCGACGCCGCCGGTCACCCCCGCCAGGCCATCGAGGCACTCTCGGCCGTGCTGCAGCATAACCGGGCGACCTCCGCTGCCTGGATTAACCTGCTGCAGATCCTGATGCGCCAGGGCCGTCATGATGAGGCAGCCCGACTCGCGGCCACGGCTGCCGCCGGCTGCCCGGACAAGCCCGACGTTATCGTAGTTGCCGCCCAGGCGCTTTATAATGAAGACCGCAATGATGAAGCCGCCCTGCTGTGTCGCAAGACCATGGCAGCCGGAATCTCCTCCCCCAAGCTGATGGCTACCTATGGCATTGCTCTGGTGGAAGGCGGCCATATCGATGACGCTCGCAGCTGGCTGATGGCGGCAGCGGCGCAAAACCCGCAAGACCCTGAAATCATGAGCGCTTTGGCCACAACACTCCTGAGCGCGGGCGAACTGAAACAGGGCTTTGTCGGCTACGAAGCCCGCCTTGCGCACTCGGCGCTCGGCAAGGCGCGAGCCAGCTTGCCCAACAGCCGGCGGTGGCGCGGAGAACCTCTGGAAGGACAGACCCTCTCGATCCTCGCCGAACAGGGGCTCGGCGACAGTCTGCAGTTCCTGCGGTTTGCTCCAGCCCTGCTTGCGCGCGGCGCCCACGAGGTCCAGTGGGAGATGAATCCACGGCTTTTTCGGATCGCCGCCACTCTCGGCAAATACCATGCCCTGAAAGGGCTCAAATTCGTCGCGCCACGCGCGGCAAGGGGCACCCGCTACTTTACCCACCTCATGAGCCTGCCCGCGCTCCTGGGCATCACCAGTGAGGCAGATATCCGTGCCCTGCCCTCCCCGCCTTACCTACAGGCCGAAGACGAACTGGTGAGCCTTTGGAAGGAACGCCTCGAGCGGCAGATCCCGCAGGATAGCGGCAGCCGGCCAAGGATCGGCCTTGCCTGGCAGGGCAACCCCAATTATGGCGGCGACCGCAAACGCTCCCTGCCACTCTCTGCCTTGTCCCCCCTTGCCGACAGGGCAAGTCTGCTCGCGCTGCAGCAGGGAAAAGGCATTGAAGCCCGAGCCGACTGGCTCACCCGTCCCGATGCCGACGTCGATGCCGGCGAGGACGGATTCGTCGATACGGCCGCCCTGATGGCCAACTGCGACCTCGTCATCACCAGTTGCACCTCGATCGCCCATCTGGCCGGCGCCCTCGGTCGCCCGGTCTGGATCGCCCTCGCCTACTCGCCCGACTGGCGCTGGCAGCTGGGACGGACCGACAGCCCCTGGTACCCGACCGCACGCCTCTTCAGGCAACCCAGGCCTGGCGACTGGGGCTCGGTGATCGCGGCTATGGGCACTGCACTAGATGCCGGAGAATGGCGACTGGGCTAGTCTTGCCTCCTCCTTCTTCCTTGCAACACAGCGTCCTGAGTGGCACCAATCCTCCACATGGAAGTCTGGCGACGTTTCCTCGGGCGACATCCCGCCTAATCAATGGGTTACCCAGACGCTTCCCCCGATTACCGGAGCCGCTTCGCCGATGGCCAATATTCTTATCATCAAGCTTGGGGCCTTCGGCGACGTCCTTCAGGCAGAAGGCGCCTTGCATGACATTCGGGAAAATCATCCCGGAGACCGCATAACGGTCCTGACCCGGCGTCCCTTTCGCACCATTCTCGAGCGTTGCCCCTGGGTCGAAGAGGTTCTGGTCGACGACCATGCTCCCCGTTGGCGGCTCGACAGACAATGGGCCCTCGCTCGCGCGCTTCGCAGCCGTCGGTTCGAACGGGTCTATGACCTGCAAGGGTCAGGACGAACAGCCTTTTACTGGCGCTGGTTGCTCCCTGAACCGGATTGGGCGGGGTTCTGCAGCGGCATGCGCTGGTCACACCCTCATCCAACACCCAAGAGCCTCAACGGCCGTGAGCGGATTGCCGCACTGCTCTCCGCAGCCGGCCTGACTCCGCATCATACGCTGATGCCCGATCTGAACTGGATGGTCGACCCGGTAGGTGAACTGCTCGCCGCCCACGGGCTGGAAGCAGGCAGGTATGTGCTCCTGTTTCCGGGCTCAAGCGCCAAACATCCGGGAAAACGCTGGCCGGGTTTTGCAGAACTTGCCGGCATGATCTCGACCCATGGACTCACTCCGATCACCATGCCGGGGCCAGACGAGATGGAACTCTGTCAGGCCCTGCCAGCCACCGCCATCATCAAGGCAGATCGCTCGCCCTTTACCTATTTCCAGCTCGCCGGCGTGGCGCGGGCGGCGGCGGCCATCGTGGGCAACGACACCGGTCCCACTCATCTGGCCGCTTATCTGGGGCGACCGGGCCTTGCCCTTTTCGGCAAGGGAACCAAGAGGCCTGATCAGATCGGCCTTGATGTTGGCGACATGTCCATGTTGTTCAACGACCCTCTGGCGGCCCTGAAACCGCAGACAGTGATGTCGGCACTGGAGACTAAACTAGTCGGGTAAACGATGAGCGGCTCGTTCAGCCTCGATACGGTCCCTGCGGACGGCCTCCCGCTTTTCGTGGCGCGGCCATGTTTTCCAGCGCCGGTGCAACCACAGCCATTGTTCCGGGTGCTCACGGATACGGCCCTCAAGCCAGGCATCGTGCCTTATTGTCACTGCCGCAATATCAGCCTCCCGATCTCCGCTCTGCGGAAGGTCCAGCCTGCGAAGAATATCGATACGAAACCGGCACCCGGAGATTCTGGTTACCAGCAATGGGAATATCGGCGTGCCAAGATGATAGGATACGCTGACAAAGGCCGGGCTCGTCCTGACTTCCTGCCCGAAGAACGTGGAATGAACACCGCCCCGCTGCGCCTGATCAACCAGCATACCGACGGCGGCACCTTCACGGAGCACCCCCAGCAAACGGCGCACGCCATCCTGCCCGGTGCCTTTGGCCAGCAATTTGAGGCCTAGACTTTCACGAAACCGGACCAGCAGCGCTTCCACATAAGGGTTGTTGAGCGGACGCCCGAATGCATAGCTGTTAATGCCATAGAGCCCAGAGATCGCTCCGACCACCTCCCAGTTTCCGAAATGCGCACAGGCGAAGATGGCCCCCTGCCCTTCCTGGGTCTGCCGGAGTGCATCTTCTTCATCATTAATTTCAAAATAGGTGCCAGGGCTGCGTTTTTCTTCATCGAGCATACGCGGCATCTGGCTGTATTCGGCGACAATCCGCCCAAGATTGCGCCACATGCCCCGGCAAATCGCTGCGTGCTGTTGTCCCGTCTTTTCCGGAAAGGCACGCGCTATCTGCTGGACAGCCCGACGGCTTGCTCCGCGCAACATAAACCCGACACATTGGCCAAGCAGCGCTCCGGCACCCGAGGCTTGCTTCGGCGGAAGCAATTTGAATGCCGCAACTAGCGCCAGCACCAAAATGTACTGGAGACGGTAAACCAACTTCTTGCCCGACAAAACCCTTTACCCTCGCACATCACCAAGTGGCCATGATAACCAGCATCGGTTGGCAGTTGAACCGGGGCGACTGGACATGGCGCTACGCATCCTGAATGTGGGCAATTACCATCAAAAGCACTACGGCGTCCTCAAAACACGCAACACTGTGAAGTTTCACAATGGCCTGATCCGCCTCGGCCACAATGTGATGCCCTTTTCGGATCGGGACGTCGCCAAAACCGAACGCCACCTTTTCCGCTCCGGCCGCGCCATGGCCAACAAGCGCCTGCTTGAGACATGCGAGGCTTTCGACCCGGACCTGATCCTGATCGGTCACGCAGATACCATCGACAACAAAACCCTGCTGGAAGTACGCCGCCAAAAACCCTCGCTCAGGATTGCCTTCTGGTGTCTCGACGCACTCTTTGTCGATGCAAATCGCAAGCGTCTTCTGCAGAATGCCGAGGTCGCTGACGCGCTTTTTATAACAAGCGGTGGAGAAGCCCTTCGGCAGTTCAAACCCCGCGGAGGCGGGCCGGTTTGCTTTACCCCTCCTTGCTGCGATCGGTCTCTTGAGCCGTTAACCAATTTCCAGACCCCTTCACTGGCATTTGACGCCCTGTTCTGCGGAGTGGGGGAGCCAAGCGACCCCCGCGTAGGGCTGATGGAAAGGGCCCGGGAGGCTCTTCCGCAGGCCCGGATAGAAATCCGCGGAATTCTGGGTGCCCAGGCAGCCTGGGGGCTTCCATATGAAAGGTTGCTAGCCCAGTCGAAGGCCCTGCTCAATCTCAACCGGCATGAGGGCGAGGAGCTCTATTCCTCTGACCGCATTGCCCAAGGTTTTGGAAATGGTCTGGCGGTCATACTGTCGCGGGCAGGTGGATTGCAAAGACTGATCGGTGAGGAAAACGCCTTCTTCTTCGACGGTGAGGACGAACTGCACGCAGCAATCCAGAAAATCGCGCGAGATGATGCGTGGCGCGAGGTTGCGCGCCGCGGCTGGGAAACCTACACACAGCGTTTCTCAAGCGAGGCGATAACCGCCTATATCATCAAGCGTACCCTTGAGGGGGGACCGGACGATCTCTATTTCGACGGTTCCGGACACTGAGGATAGCCGCAAAACGGCAGTACCGGCGGCACATTAAAAGTGGAGTAGCGAAGTTTTGGCTAAGAAGCGGGATGAATCCTGGCCGCTGATCCGGCGGACGCTGGTCAACTACATGGCGCCCTACTGGCGCCGGCTGATAGTAGCAGTCCTGCTGATGATTGTTGCCGGCGCCATGAGCGGTGTCTTTGCCAAACTCATGCAGTTCATCGTCGATGACGTGTTCGTGACCGGAAACCAGACGAGAGTGGTGCTGATCGCCAGCGCTGTGGTTGTAGCCTTCGTTATTCGCGGGCTGAGCAGCTTCCTGCACGTGGTCATCATGAACAAGATTGGCCTCAATGTAACCGCGCGGGTGCAGAACCACCTTATCCGTCATCTGCTGAACAGCGATATCGCGCTGTTCCAGAGCAAATCGACCGGCGTGCTCTATTCCCATGTCGTGCGCGACACCAGCGCCATGAGTAACTCCCTTACCGGCAGCCTGACCAGTGTCGTGAAGAGCGCCGTTACGCTGATTGCCCTCGTCGCCGTGATGTTCTGGCAGGACTGGCGCCTGGCGCTTTGCATTTTTATTGTGTTTCCGGCTCTCGGCATCGTTGTAAGCCGGCTCGGCCGCCGTCTGCGCAGTGTCGCACGTGGAACACAGGCTGAAGCCGGTTTTCTGGCAGCGTCGCTGATGCAGACCTTTCAGGGCATTCGTCAGGTCAAGGGATACCGTCAGGAGAAGGCCGAGGCCCGGAAGCTGGAAGAGCGCATCCGCACGATGCAGCGCCTTGCCGCCCGGGCCTTTCGCCTAGGAGAAATATCGAGCCCCCTCGGCGAATTACTGAGTGGCCTTGCGATCATGACCGTCATTCTTTACGGCGGCAGCCGTGTAGCGGCAGGGGAGGCAACGGCAGGCGCGCTCTTTTCCTTCATCACCGCCTTCATCCTCGCCTACGAGCCGATGAAGGCGTTGGCGAAGTTGAACGGCGTGATCGAACAAGGTCTCGCTGGTGCCGAACGCGTCTATGCTATCCTGGATACACCGCCTGTAATTGCCGACGCGGCTAACGCACAGCGGCTCGCCAACCCCCATCCATCAGTCGAACTACGCGATGTGACCTTCGCTTTTGCCGATGGGTCGCCCGCTCTCAACGGCCTCAACATCAGGGCGCTTGCCGGTCAGACCATTGCGCTTGTCGGACAGTCGGGTGCGGGAAAATCTACCGTTCTTAACCTCGTGATGCGCTTTTACGACGTCAATGACGGGCAGGTTCTGGTCGGCGGTCTGGATGTACGCACCCTGACCCTGGAGAGCCTGCGGGATCATATCTCGCTGGTGACCCAGGAAGTGGCGGTTTTTGACGATACCGTGCATGCCAACATTGCCTACGCGCGGCCGAACGCCAATCGTCAGGAAGTGGAAACTGCTGCCAGAGCCGCCAACGCTCACGATTTCATCCACGAACTGGATGATGGCTACGAAACCCGGCTCGGCGAGCAAGGAACGCGCCTCTCGGGCGGGCAGCGCCAGCGTATCGCGATAGCCCGGGCCATCCTCTCCGATGCGCCGGTGTTACTGCTGGACGAAGCGACTTCGGCACTCGATACGGAATCCGAACGGGCGGTGCAGGACGCACTGAACACCCTTCGCAGTGGCCGGACGACGATCATCGTCGCTCACCGCCTCTCCACCATTCGCTCGGCAGACCGGATTTACGTGCTGGACCAGGGCAAGGTGATCGAAGAGGGCAGTTATGCGGAACTGGTCGCCCATGGTGGCCTCTTTGCCCAGATGGACATGCTCCAGCAGGGGGAAAAGCTCGGCATCAGCGTCGAGGATGAAGGACAGGACTAAGAAGAAGCCCTATCTTCCGAACATTACGAAAGATTAATCCCGGCTCCATAACCGCGAAAGGCGGCCCAGGGCATTCTCCCTCTCATCAGGGACGGGCACTTCACCGGTGCTCCTCCCGCCCGAGATCGCTTCAAGGAGAAATGCCAGATGTCCAAGCCGCTGCTTTCCAAGGCCCACAAGGCCGGAAAAGGCGCCCTGCTTGCGGTGCTGCTGGCGAGCTCCGCGCTGACCGGCGTCTATTTCGCCAGCCCGGCGCGTCCCGCCCATGCCGACAGCGCCCCTCCGCTCACGGCAACCGCCCCGGCCCCGCTCAGCCACCAGGGCGCCCTGCCGCCCAGCTTTGCCGACCTCGTCTCCCATGTGAGCCCGGCGGTCGTCACCGTCTCCACCACCCAGGAGGCCAAGGATGACGGCAGCGACCAGCAGCTGCCCGAAGGCCTGCCGCCCGGCATGGAAGAGTTCTTCCGCCATTTCGGCATGCCCGGCGTGCCGCAGGGCGGCGATGAGGGCGACAACGGGCCGGCCCGTGAGGTCCACGCCCTCGGCTCCGGCTTCATCATCGATCCCAAAGGCTATATCGTCACCAACAACCATGTGATCGAGGATGCCAAGGAGATCACCGTCACCCTCGACAAGAAGGACTACAAGGCAACCCTCGTCGGTCGCGACCCCAAGACCGATCTTGCCGTACTGAAGATCGAGGCTGACAAGGACCTGCCCTATCTGGAGTTCGGCGACAGCACCAAGGCCCGTGTGGGTGACTGGGTTATCGCCATCGGCAATCCGTTCGGCCTTGGCGGCACGGTAACCGCCGGTATCGTCTCGGCCCGCGGCCGTGACATCCACTCCGGCCCTTATGACGATTTCCTGCAGATCGATGCCTCGATCAACCGCGGCAATTCCGGCGGCCCTGCCATCGATGCCAACGGTCAGGTCATCGGCGTCAACAGCGCCATCTACACCCCCAATGGCGGCTCCATCGGTATCGGCTTCGCCATCCCCTCCTCGCTCGCCAAGCCGGTGGTCGACAAGCTGATCCGCGACGGCAAGGTCGAGCGCGGCTGGCTGGGCGTGCAAATCCAGCCGGTAACGCCGGAGATGACCGCCGCTCTGGGCCTCGACGATGCCGAGGGTGCCCTTGTCGTCACCGTCGACGGCAAGAGCCCTGCCGGCAAGGCCGGCCTGAAGCCGGGCGATGTCATCACCCGCTTCGACAAGACCGATATCGGCGACCTGCGTGATCTCACCCGCGCCGTCGCCGATACCAGCGCCGGCGCCACCGTCGACATGAAGGTGGTGCGTGACGGCAAGCCGACCACCATCGCAGTCACGGTTGCCGAGGCCCCGGATGACCAGCAGGTCGCCGATGCCGGCCCGGCTGCGACCGGCCATTCCGATGCCCTCGGCCTCGATCTTGCCGGCCTTACCGACGATGCGCGCCACAAGCTTGGCCTCGACAGTGATGTCAATGGCGTGCTGGTGCGTGGCGCCGGCCGGAAGGCCCCCGATGGCATCCAGCCGGGCGACGTGATCCTGCGGGTGGACAGCAAGACGGTTGAAAGCCCGAAGGAGCTTTCCTCTGCCGTGCATGCCGCCCGTGAGGATGGCCGCAAGTCCGTGCTGCTGCTGGTGCTGCATCGCGGCCAGCAGGGCTGGATCGTCGCCAACCTCGATGCCTCGTAAGGCGGGGCCCCTGCCCTACCGTTTCTGACCGTTTCCTTCCCTGGCCGGCGCGCAACTTCATGGCAAGGGGTACGGGTTTCTCCCCTGTCCCCTGCCCTCTTGCCTCGCGCGCCGAACCTGGCCCCGCCTTCGCCCCTCCAGACGGCAATCCCTGCAAGCCGGAAGGAGAAGCGTCGGCGGGGCTTCTTTTTTGTGGCCGGTCAGGCGACAAGAAGGAGCGGAAAACCGGAGAAGCCTGACATGCGTGTGCTGATCATCGAAGATGACGAAGCGACCGCCGATTATGTGCGTAAAGGACTGCGCGAGGCCGGCCATAGCGTCGATCACGCCGGCGACGGTACCAACGGCCTGTTCATGGCCGGCAGCGAACATTACGACGTGCTGGTCCTTGACCGCATGCTACCCGGCCGCGACGGGCTGGAACTGCTGAAATTGCTGCGCACTGCCGGCAATCACACCCCTGCCCTGATCCTCAGCGCCCTTGGCAGCGTGGATGACCGGGTGCTGGGCCTGCGGGCTGGCGGCGATGACTACCTGACAAAACCTTTCGCTTTTGCCGAACTGCTGGCGCGCCTTGAGGCCCTTGGCCGGCGAAACTCATCACCGGAAGCCGCTGCCGGCGCCACGACGATCCGCATTGGCGATCTGGAGATCGACCGCCTCGCCCGCCAGGTCAAACGCGCCGGAGAGGCCATTGATCTGCAGCCACGTGAATTCCAGCTGCTGGACTGTCTTGCCCGCAATGTCGGCGCGGTGGTGACCCGTACCATGCTGCTGGAGCAGGTGTGGGACTATCATTTCGACCCGCAGACCAACGTCATCGACGTCCATATCGCCCGGCTTCGCCAGAAAATAGACAAGCCCTACGAAACACCGCTCATCCATACGGTGCGTGGGGCGGGATACGTGCTCCGTGCCTGATCCTCGCGCCCTGCTGCGTACCTCGAGCTTTCGTATCGCGGTGCTCTATCTGCTGCTGTTCTGGTCCTCAACGGCGCTGCTGATGGGGATTACCTGGCGCATCACCCTGCGTCTTGTCGCCGAACATGTCAGCGAAACCATCAATACGGAGGCCGAAGGCCTCTCCGACACCTATCGCAGCCGCGGCCTTACCGGTCTTGTCCGGGTCATCGAGGGGCGGGTTGCCACCCCCTCCAATGCCACGCTCTATCTCCTCACCTCCCCCACCTTCGAGCCGCTGGCGGGAAACCTGTCGCACTGGCCGGTGGCGCCGCGTACAGGCGAAGGCTGGACCTCCTTCATGCTGGAGGATTCCCGGCTGCCGGACAGCGGCCATATCCCGGCAAGGGCACGAAGCTTCCTGCTCGCCGGTGGATTTCATCTGCTCGTCGGGCGCGATATCCGCGAAGGCGACATCTTCGCCCGCCGCCTTGCGGAGGGCATGGCCTGGGCCCTCGGCATCAGTGTGGCGCTTGGCCTGATTGGCGCCGTTCTCCTCGCCCGGCGGGCGCTGAAGCGGGTGGAGAAGATCAGCCGCACCGCCAGCCGGATTGTCGACGGCGATCTTTCCGCCCGCATGCCGCAAAACGGCTCCGGTGACGAGCTCGACCGGCTGGTAGGGGCGGTGAATGTGATGCTCGACCGGCTTGAGGCCCTGATGCAGGGGCTTACCCGTCTCAGCCACAACATTGCCCATGAACTCAAGACCCCCCTTTCCCGCCTCAGCAACCGCGTCGAGGAAGCGCTGCGTCAGGAAACGGACGATCCGGTACTGCTGCGTGGAGCGCTTGAGGGTGTTTCGGCCGAGGCGGCCCAGATGCTTGATCTGTTCCGCGCCTTGCTGGATATCGCCGAAGCAGAGGCCGGGTTGTTGCGCGCGACAGGCTCGGTTGATCTGCAGCGCCTGCTGGCAGACATGGTGGAACTCTATGAGCCGGCGGCGGAGGAAAAGGGTCTCGTTCTGACGGCTGCTCT
>CP131056.1:4180000-4257964 GCA_030657355.1 Radicibacter daui | reverse complement strand
TAACGTGCCGCCATGTTGACGTCGTGCAGCACCATGATGACGGTGAGACCGCGCGCCTCGCTGAGCCGGCGCACAAGGGCCAGCACATCCACCTGATGGGCGATATCGAGCGCAGAGGTCGGCTCGTCGAGGATAAGGCAGCCAGTCTGCTGCGCCAGCATCATGGCAAGCCAGGCGCGCTGGCGCTCACCGCCGGAAAGGCTGTCGACCAGCCGGTCCGCCATTGCGCCGAGATCGGTCTGGTCGATGGCTTCCTCGACACAGGCCCGATCCGCTGCGCCAAAACGCCCGAGCGTGCCATGCCAGGGAAAGCGCCCCAGCGCCACCAGCTCGCGCACCGTCAGCCCATCGGCCGGCGGCGTGAACTGGGGCATGTAGGCCACCTCGCGGGCAAAGGCCCGGTCGGCGAAACCGGCAAGGGGTTTCCCGCGAAAGGACAGCTGGCCGGTAGCGGGCTGCTGCTGGCGGGCCAGCAGTTTTACGAGCGTGCTTTTACCCGAGCCGTTAGGGCCGATCAGCCCATGGACCCGGCCAGCGTCGATCTCCATCGCCGGCACGGACAGGAGCTGGCGGCCCTCGACGGCGAAGGAGATATTCTCCAGCCGGAAAAGGCCGATGCCGGCGCCCGAAGGCACCGGCAAGGCAGCAGTCTGCAGATCGGAGGCGGAACCCCGGGTTTCGGTTGTCACCGCGGGGCTCCGGTATTTGCTTTGGGCAGGGTCACCATTTGTAGCTGACCTTGCCGAGCACGGTGCGGCCCTGGCCGTAGAAGCAGCCAAAGGAGCTGCAATTGGCGACATAGGTCTTGTCGGTGATATTGGTGAGGTTGAGCGAGGCGGTGATGTCGTTGAAGGTGTAATGCACCGCTGCATCCAGCAGGGTTACGTCCGGCAGCTCATAGGTGTGGGCGTTGTCGTTGAAGCGGTCGCCGATATAGCGCACGCCACCACCGAAGCCGAAGCCGTCGAGCCCGCTGCCCTCCTGGAAGGTCTTGTCCAGCCAGACGCTTGCCATGTCCATCGGCGCCATGGCGGCCTGATTGCCCTCGTTATCGCCCTCACTGATTTCAGCGATGTTGTGGGTGTAGGAGCCGGTGAGGTTCAGGCCCTTGTCGAGGCTGGCAGTCGCTTCGAGCTCAAGGCCCTTGCTGTGCACTTCGCCGGTTTGGATCGAGTAGGCGCTGTTGTCCGGATCGACGGCGGTGACGTTGGTCTGCCGCAGGTCATAAACAGCGGCGGTGATAAAGCTATCAAAGCCCTTGGGCTGGTATTTGA
This sequence comes from Radicibacter daui, assembly GCA_030657355.1. GTDB lineage: Bacteria > Pseudomonadota > Alphaproteobacteria > Radicibacterales > Radicibacteraceae > Radicibacter > Radicibacter daui. Next base: position 4,256,690 of record CP131056.1, on the reverse strand, counting down.
CGCCGGTCTCCCATTGCTTGCCAGTGGACGGGTCAAAGGCCGCACCGCCACGGGCCGGGGAATAATTACCGATAACGGGGTCGAAGGAGGTCGCGTAGCTGACATAGGGCGCAATGCCGTTGTCAAACTGGTAGGAGAGGCCGGCACGTCCGGTAAGGGCCTCGTTTCGTTGATGGTTCGTGGTGTCGCCGAAATTGGAGTCGGTATAGCCCTGTTGCTGGGCCCAGTCGTAACGCAGGCCGAAGGTCAGGATCCAGTTGTTCAGCTTCATTTGATCTTGGCCATAAAGGCCCTGCTGGGTCAGACGCGTCGAACCATGACTAGTGTACCACGGGGTTAGGTCGATGTTGTCGTGGTAGGTGGGGTTGTAGATGTTGACTGTCGCCGAGGCGGCATCGAGCGTGGCGAAGATATTGTCGGTAACGCCGTGCGCATATCGCAGGTCAAGACCGGCCACGGCACTGTGCGACAGATCACCGGTGTTGAAATCGGCAAGCAGCTGGCTGTCAGAATTGGCGGAGGTGTGGTCCTCACCGATTATCTGGGCGCCACGGGTTGCTGTGTCCGTTGCTTCGTCGAAGGCGGAGAGGTACGTGCCGCTGTACTTGTAGTTCTGGTACATGTAGCGCGCATTTTCTCGGAACTTCAGCGCACTGTTGAACTTGTGCTCGAATTCGGCGCCGATGGTCGACATATCGAACTGTGAGTCATCAAGGCTGGGCTCGCCCAGATAGGTGCTGGTCGAGAGCTTGTCACCGGTGAGCGAGTGCGAGGCGGGCATGCCGACAGGAGTGCCCGCTTCGTTACGCTGGAACTTGGCAAGCAGGGTGAGGCTGGTGTCTTCTCCCGGCTGCCAGGTCAGCGCCGGGGCGAGGTAGTACCGGTTGTTCTCAACCGTATCCATCTGGGTTTCGGCGTTCTTGACTACACCCGTTACCCGATAGGCGAAGTTGGAGGACGGGCTCAGCGCACCACCGAAGTCAAAATCACCCTCATAGTCGTCGTTGGAACCAGCGCTGAGGCTGATCTCGTGAACGGGATCCCAGGTCGGGCGCTTGCTGACGAGATTGATCATGCCGCCCGGCGACGCTTGCCCGTAAAGCACCGAGGAGGGGCCGCGCAGAACCTCAACACGCTCCATGCCGTAGGTATCGAGTGCCGGCGGCTGGTTGTTGCTGCGCATGACCTTCAGCCCGTCGAGATAGATCGAGCTGCTGGCGTCGAAGCCGCGAATGGTGGGTGTATCGAAACGCGGGTCGCTGCCGGTCGTGATGACGCCGGCGCTGTATTGCAGGGCCTGGTCGACGCTCTGCGCCCCGCGGGCCTCGATTTCATCCGGCGTGATGACGCTCACCGACTGCGGCACCTCGATCAGCGCGGCGTCGGTCTTGGTGCCGGTGGCGCTGCGGTGGGCGACGTAACCCTCGACCGGGCTGGTGGCGGTGGCTTCGCCGTCGGTCCGGGTGTCCGTTACTTCGACGGGCTGGAGGGTAACGGCTTCGCTATCCGTGCCGCCAGTGGTCGTGGCCGTTGACTGATCCTGGGCATGGGCGGCGCCGGCCAGAGCCAGCAGGGAAACCCCTGCAAAAAGAGCGGCAAAGGCTTTCGCCTGACGCGTCTTGCGGTTTGCGGTCATGCTGCTTTCCCCTTCATGAGCGGCACGGATGATTATGCGAATTATTGTCAGTCGCACTTTATGTTGCGACGGATTATCAATCTCATTCGCGTATGACAAGGGGAGAAGCCCGCCTTTCGGCGTAGCGGGCGAACATTTTCTCTCTGTGTGAGAAATTGCCCAATTTCTGGGCTGGCGAGACCCGGCCGGACGCAAAAACACACCCGCTTGCTCGAGCACAAGCGGGTGCTTACGGGAAAATCAGCCGGGACTCAGGCAGACGGTGCGAGACTCATGGCCAGCGTTGGTGCAGGCGGGGCCTCTCATCTGCATCCGGTCAGTTGAAGGCGAGCGGATCCGGGCCGAGGCGGCTGCCAGTGCCGTCCAGAGCGGCAATCGCCGCCTTGTCTTCCGCTGTCAGGGCGAAGTCGAACACACCGATATTCTCGCGGATACGGCTTTCCGTGACCGATTTGGGAATGACAGAGAAGCCGCTTTCAAGGTGCCAGCGGATAATGATCTGCGCCGGGGTGCGGCCGTGGCGCGCAGCGATTGCGGTGATCGTCGGGTGGCCCAGCAGCGTGCCCTGACCCAGCGGGCTCCAGGACTGGGTGACGATGTTGTGGGCGGCGTGAGCCTTGCGCAGCGCCGCCTGCTGGAAATCCGGATGCAGCTCGACCTGGTTCAGCACCGGGGTCACGCCGGTCTCCCTGACCAGCACATCCAGATGGTCCGGATTGAAATTGGAGACGCCGATGGACTTTACCCGGCCCTCTTCCTTCAGGCGGAGGAAGGCGCGCCATGTGTCGAGGAAACGCCCTTTGGCCGGGCAGGGCCAGTGGATGAGGTAAAGGTCAACATAGTCGAGCGCCAGCTTGTCGAGGCTCGCCTCGGCGGCCTTGAGGGTACTGTCGAAGCCTTGCTCCGAGTTCCACAGCTTGGTGGTGACAAAAAGCTCGTCACGGGCAATGCCGCTGGCGGCAATACCGTCGCCAACCCCGACTTCATTGCCATAGATGGCGGCGGTATCGATCAGCCGGTAACCGGCCTCGATCGCCGTCTTCACCACCCGCTGGGCTTCCGCATCCGGCACCTGCCAGACGCCAAGGCCGAACTGCGGCATGCTGTAGCCGTCATTGAAAGCGATCATCGGCTGGGAGGCCATGTTCCTGTCCTTTGCTGGGTCCGGGGAGTGGCAAGCGGTGGGGAGGCATTCTGAGCCCGGTTTCAGTATTTGGGAGCCCTCGTGGCGCTGCCAAGGGTGGCGAGGGCAGGGGGAGGGCTTTTTCCGCAGAATGAAAAACCCCCGCCCTGCGAAAGGACGGGGGTTTTTGAACGGCCGTTACGGCGGCTGGGCGGGATCAGTACCCGTCGACCTCGCTGCGCTTGCGGCCCTGTTCGCGGTCATAGGCCAGTTCCAGCCACATCGCGTTCAGAACCGCGAAGAAGACGGCAAGGCCAAGACCCAGAACCCAGCTGAAATACCACATGGTCTGTTCTCCAGAGTTCGAGGGTACCGGTCAGTAGTAGGAAGACTGGTCGGCGTGGATCTGCTTTTCCGTCACCTTGCCCCACATCACCTTGTAGACCCAGGCAGTGTAGAGAAGGATGATCGGCACAAAGATCACGGCGCAGATCAGCATGATGAAGAGCGTCATGTGGCTCGAGGTCGCGTCCCACACCGTCAGGCTGGAATTGGGATCCAGCGAGGACGGCAGGATGAAGGGGAAGCGCCCGACGCCTGCGGTTGCCACGATACCCGCCACACCGAGGCCCGAGGCCAGCAGCGTCAGGGCGCGGGCGCGCAGGGTGAAGCCGACAGCCGCCAGCAGGGCACCGGCGATACCGGCAATCGGCGCGATGGCGAAGTACGGATAGGCGGCATAGACATCCATCCAGGCGCCCGTCGCCTTCTCCACATGCTTGAAGAGCGGGTTGGACGGGCCGTCTGTCGCCATGGTGCCGACGATACGATAACCCTCGACACCAAAGGCAACATAGACACCGGCCAGCACGAACAGGATGGCGGCGAGAACGGCGCCGATGCGGCCATAGCTGGCGGCGCGGTCGGCGATCGGGCCTTCCGTCTTGGTCTGCAGGAAGGCAGCACCATGCATGACGAGCATGCAAACGCTGACCAGGCCGGCAAGGACCGAGAACGGATTGAACAGGCCGAACAGGTTGCCTTCGTAGAAGACCCGCAGCGTGTTGTCATAGTGGAAGGGCACGCCGACGATGGCGTTGCCGACCGCCACGCCGAACACCAGCGACGGGACGAAACCACCGACGAACAGGGCCCAGTCCCAGGCGCAGCGCCAGGTCGGATCCTGAATCTTCGAGCGGTACTTGAAGCCAACCGGCCGCAGGATCAGCGAGACCAGCAGCAGGAACATGGCGAGATAGAAGCCGGAGAAGGCAAGGGCATAGACCGGCGGGAAGGCGGCGAAGATGGCGCCGCCACCCAGCACCAGCCAGACCTGGTTACCTTCCCAGGTCGGGCCGACGGTGTTGATGACAACACGCCGTTCGCTGTCGTCGCGGGCAACGAAGGGCAGCAAGGCACCGACACCAAGGTCGAAGCCGTCCATCACGGCGAAGCCAACCAGCAGCACGCCAAGCAGCAGCCACCAGATGACACGCAGGGTTTCATAATCGAGCGGAAGCATGGTTCCAGTTCCTTAAGAGAATTACGGGATCGGGGAGGGGCTGCCGGCGGTTATTCCGCCGGCAGGGCCCGACCCGGCTGCCGCTCGTAGGGTTCCGGCATCAGGTCATTCGGGTCTTCGACATTGTCCGGACCCTTCTTGATGGCGCGCACCATCAGGAAGACCTCGATGACCGCCAGCACGCTGTAGACGACCACGAAGCCGCCCATCGTCAGCCAGATATCGGTGGTGGTGAGGTGGGAAACGGCCATGAAGGTCGGCAGCACGCCTTCAACCACCCAGGGCTGACGCCCGTATTCGGCAACCAGCCAGCCAGCCTCGGCGGCAATCCACGGCAGCGGCAGAGCCCAGGCGGCGATGGTGAGGAAGCGGCGGGTGTCGAGTTTCCGCCGGCAGGCCCGCCAGAAGGCAAAGGCGAAGATGGCGATGAGGGCAAAGCCGACGGCGACCATGATGCGGAAGGACCAGAACAGTACCGGCACATCCGGCACGGTCATCCAGGCGGCCTTCTCGACTTCCTCGTTGGTGGCGTTGATCGGGTCCTTGCTGACCGCGTTCAGCAGCATGCCGTAGCCCAGATCGGCCTGATGGCTTGCCAGCAGCACACGGGCGGCACTGTTGGAGCTGTCAGCCTGGAAGGCCTTGAGGGCCGCAAGGCCGATCATGCCGCTGCGGATACGCTCTTCGGTGCTCTTCACCAGGTCTGTGATGCCCGGGACTTCGGTACTGAAGGAACGGGTGCCGATCAGGCCGAAGACGTAGGGGATTTCGACCGCCAGCTTGTTTTCGCGCGTCACCATGTCCGGGATGGCGAAGGCGGTGAAACTGGCCGGGGCCGGCTGCGTCTCCCACATCGCTTCCATGGCGGCGAGCTTCATCTTCTGATGCTCGGTCGTCTCGTAACCACTTTCATCACCCAGCACGACGACGGACAGCGCAGCGGCAAGGCCGAAGCTGGCGGCAACCGTCATCGAGCGCTTGGCGAAATCGCGGTAGCGGCCCTTCAGCATGTAGATGGCGCTGATCGAGAGTACGAACATGGCGGCGGTGCAGTAACCGGCAGAAACCGTATGCACGAACTTGGCCTGAGCAACCGGATTGAAGAGCACGGCCGCGAAATCAGACACTTCCATGCGCATGGTATCGGGGTTGAAGGTCGCGCCGGTCGGGTTCTGCATCCAGCCGTTGGCGATCAGGATCCAGAGCGCCGACAGGTTGGTGCCGATGGCCACCAGATAGGTGACGACCAGGTGCGCCACTTTCGACATCCGGTCCCAGCCGAAGAAGAACAGGCCGACAAAGGTCGCTTCGAGGAAGAAGGCCATCAGGCCTTCAATCGCCAGCGGGGCGCCGAAGATGTCGCCGACATAGTGGGAATAGTAGGCCCAGTTCGTGCCGAACTGGAACTCCATGGTGATGCCGGTGGAAACGCCGAGGGCAAAGTTGATGCCGAAAAGGACGCCCCAGAACTTGGTCATCTTGCGCCAGATGGGGCGGCCCGACATCACATAGACCGTCTCCATGATGGCGAGCATGAAGGAGAGGCCCAGCGTGAGCGGCACGAAGAGAAAGTGATAAAGGGCTGTCAGCGCGAACTGCAGCCGTGAGAGATCAACAACGTCCATGTCTATCAGCATCGTGGCACTTCTCCAGCCAGCCCCGGACCTGCTCTTCGGCAGCGCCGTGGCAAATGGGGCTCAAATGTGGTGAATGTCACACTAGTCAGGCACCGTTCGGCTTGCTTTGATATGAGTCAAAAGGACCAAGGCGATAACGGAAGCGGGGTGCAGCAGGGCGCGCCCGATCAACTTCCGGTATTGTATCACTTTGCCAGTTTTTCGCCGGATTTTGATCGCACAGGTCTTAAAGAGGGGATTGCCGGATTATGTGGAATCCGGGCATGACACTCGAAAGTTTCCGGGGAGTGATGAACGTGAACAGGTTGCGGTTTCTGGCGGCGCTTTGCTGCGGACTGATGGTAGCGGGCCTCGTGCCGGTGGTGGCGCGGGTTGCCCAGGCGGATACGGACCTTCTGGCTGCCGATCCGTTCGAGGAAGCGGTGACCGGGAATTACGGCGACAAGGTCCATGCCGAGCTGGTGCGTGGTGCAAGCCCCAACAAGTCTGACTTCCAGGGCCGGCCCTATCTGCTGCTCGCTGCCCAGTATGGCGCTTCCGATTCCGTGCGCATGCTGCTGGAGTTCGGTGCCAGGCCCCAGATCGGCGACAAGGACGGCAACACGCCGCTCCATCGTGCCGCCGGTGGCGGTTATACCGACATCATCGATATGCTGATCAAGGCGGGCGCCACTATCGATGCCGTCAACCGCGAAGGGCTGACGCCGCTCATGATGGCGGTAACGCAGCAGCAGCCCGATGCCGTCAAGGATCTGCTCGATGCCGGGGCCGATGTGATGATTGCCGATTATGCCGGCCGCACCGCGTTCGATATTGCCCATGGCGGGCGTAACCGCGCCATCGAGCGGATGATCAAACAGGCCGGCGGCTGAACCGGCCTGCGGGCCCAGGGCCCCTGACCCCTTCGCTTCGGGCTTGACGCGGAGCCCTCCCCGGGTGCTCATCCGCGCCATCTGATCTGCCAGCTGCCCCCTTTTTGAGTATTTCTGTCCGGTTGCCGGGGCGGCGCAGCCTTGAGGTAAAGATGAGCGAAGATAACCTGGCGCGGCTTGATGAAATTCGCGCCTTGATAGCCGAACTGCCCTCCGCCGATCTGGAAGCGGGCACCCAGCTTTGGGCCCGGCGCCCGCGCAGTGCCGGGGCCGCGTCGCAGCTTGGCCGGACCGGCGATCTGGCCGAGTGGCTCGCCGTCTGGCAGGGGCAGCGCCGGCCGAAGGTCGATCGGGCCCGCATTGCCTTTTTCTGTGCCAGCCATGGCATCGCCGCTGATGGCGAAACCGCCGTGCTGGTGGACGAAACCCGCCGCCGGCTGGAACTGACGGTGGAAGGCGGCGGGCCGGTGAGCGGCGCTGCCGGTGCAGCGGACGCCGACCTGCAGATTTACGAGCTCGATATCGAGCATCCGACCCTTGATGCCCGTCTCGGGCCGGCGATGAGCGAGGCGGAATGTGCCCGCGCCATGGCTTACGGCATGATGGTGGTGGAGCAGGGGCTGCACCTGCTCACCGTCGGCTGTCTCGGTGACGGTGCGAATCGTGCCGCTGCCGCGCTTTGCCTTTATGCGCTGGGTGGTGAGGCCGCCGACTGGGCTGAAGGCAGCGACGCTGAAGCGGCAGCGCGCGCGGTTGCCATCAACAGCGATCTTGCCGATCCGTTCGAGGCCATGCAGGCGCTGGGCGGCAGCGACCTTGCGGCCATGTTCGGCGCCATTCTGGCCGCGCGTATGGCCCGGGTTCCGGTGCTGCTGGACGGGTTTGCTGCCGTGGCGGTCGCCGCGCTGCTCGCCCGCATCGATCGCCGGGCCATCGGCCATTGCCAGATTGCCGACCGCACGGGCTCGGCTGCTTTTGACCGGCTGGTCAAGGCGCTCGACAAGCGTCCGCTGCTCGATATGGCGATCGGCACCGGGGACGGTCTGGCCTCGGCGCTTGCCATCGGTGTTCTGCGCACGGCTGCGGCGGCAGTCGCAGCCTAGTCCAGTCCGGGCAGGATCAACTCGAAGACTGTCCCTTCCGGGCCGGTTTGAACGAGACTGAGCTCGCCCTGATGGGCGAGAGCGATCTCGCGCGCAATGGCAAGGCCGAGTCCGCTGCCGCCGCTGCGCCCGCTATGGGCAAAAGGCTGGAACAGTTCGCGCCGGGTCTGTTCCGGCAGGCCGGGGCCGTTGTCGCGGATGATCACATGGTCGAAACCGGCGTCGCTATGGGCCAGGATATCCACCCGGCTGGCGCCGGCTTCCTGCGCATTGCGGATAAGGTTCAGGAACACCCGGTGCAGCTGGTCGCGGTCGGCGACAAGACGCAGGCCGGCCGGCACCTCGATCATCAGCTCGGTTGCCGTCTCGCCATTGGCGGCGGCCACCCGCTCGCTGTCGATCTCCATCAGGAGCGGGCGCAGGGCAAAACGCGTAACGTCGAGCCGCATGGCGCCCGTGCGGCTATAGGCAAGCGTCTGCTCGCACAGGGTGATGGCACGTCCGATAGTGGTGAAAAGCCGGTTGGCAAGCTTGCGCACCGTCGGTTCTTCCACCTGTTTCAGCCCTTCGCCGACGATAGAGGCGGTCGCCAGCAGGTTGCGCAGGTCGTGGCTGACCTTGGTCACGGCAGTGCCGAGTGTTGCCAGATGCTCGCGCTGCTTCAGCGAACTGCGCAGGGCCTGCTGCATGACGGAGAGCTGGCGCATGGTGATGCCGACCTCGTCGCGCCGCGAGGGGGGCCTCAGGGCGGCATCCGGATTGTCGGGATTGCGCCCGAAGGCGATCAGGCTGTCGGACATCTGGCGCAGCGGGCGTACCATCAACCAGTTGAGGGCAACCAGCATCAGCGCGGCGGTGATGGCGGAGATCAGCACCGAGACGGCCAGGATACGAAGGCCATAGGCGACCAGCGCGTCGCAGAGCGGCATTTCGTCCAGTACGATGCGCACATGCACATCGGCGGATTTGGGCGACGGCCCGGAAACGGAGATGATCCGGTCCTGCCGGGCGAAATAGACATAAAGCGCGTCGCGGATAAGGCCGAGGGTGGAGGCATGGGTGAGGTCGAAGAAGTCCTCGACATCGAGCCCGCGTGACGAGCCGAGGATATAGCTGCGCTGACTGCTGCCGGCACGCGGGGTCATGTCATCCACCTCGATGAAGCGCACGCCGACATGATTGAGCAGTTCGCCTTCCAGCTGCTCCGTCACCATGGCATCGGGGGCAGCCTGAATGGTGAGGGCGGCAAGATGGGCGGCGGACAGGCGCTCGTTCAGCCAGGACAGCCTGAAGCTGCCGATGGCCGGAGCAAAGATGAGGATTTCTGCCAGCACGACGAACAGCAGTGCCAGTGCCAGCACCCGGAAAGCCAGCCTGTCGCGCAGGCGCGGCCGGTCGGGGGGCAACGGGCCAGGTTTGGGAAGGTGGGTGTGCCCCTCGGCCGGGCTAATCGAGACATCCATGCTTGAAAAGGCTCACCAGTAACGCCGTAGAAACTTTCTTCCGTTAATGCTTGGACGCTGTCGCCACAGGCATTCAACTCACCTCTTATCACGGATCGGTGTGTGCCTGCGGTGTGGCGTGAAGGCATACGCGAGTAAAAAACGCCAGAAAGAAGAAGCAATCCTTTGGGTTAGGCCTGCCCTGACCGTTTTCCTGCCTTGCCGGACCCCCTACCATCTGGCAAGTTTGCCTCGAAACATTACCCGCCGCAGGGCGCGGCGGGCCGTCGCGGCGTTCGGCCGCCGTACAGGAGATGTGCCTTGGTCGATAAGAAAATGAATATTCTGGTCGTCGATGATTATGCGACGATGCGGCGTATCATTAAGAACCTGCTCAATCAGCTGGGGTTCTCCAATATTGAGCAGGCCGCCGATGGCGCCCAGGCCCTTCAGATCCTCCGCGCAACCCAGATCGGTCTGGTGGTGTCGGACTGGAACATGGAGCCGATGACCGGCCTGCAGCTTCTCAAGGAAGTGCGCGCCGATGCCAAGCTCAAGGATCTGCCCTTCATCATGGTGACGGCAGAATCCAAGACCGAGAACATCATCGCCGCCAAGAAGGCGGGCGTGAACAATTACATCGTCAAGCCGTTCAATGCGGCGACGCTGAAGACCAAGCTTGAGAACGTCCTCGGACCGATCTGATATGGCGAGACTGCCGGAGCTTTCGGACGACGAATACCTCGAGATAGAGGAAACCCTCTCCTCGAACGCACGTGGCCGGGCTTTCCTGCGCATGCGCGACCAGCGCATGCGTGTCATCGGCTCCGACGAGGTGCGCCGTCTCATCCGCAACATGAAGGACGCGGTTGCCCGCACGGTTCCGGCCGAAGGCGACAGTGCCCAGGTTCATGTGCGCATCCTGCGGCAGGAGCTGCAGGAGATGAGCTACTACATCCAGCAGACCCGGGCGGAGATTGCGGCGCTGCAGCCGGATAACAGTGGCGACAGCCGCTTTATCTCCGCGACCGAGGAGCTGAGCTCCATCGTCACCTCTACCGAACGTGCGACCTACGACATCCTGAATGCGGCAGAACGCATTTCGGAAGGCATAGCCGATGTCGATCGCGAGGGTGAGCTCGGCAGCGTCATCGACATGATCGAAGGCCAGACGATCGAGATCATGACGGCCTGCTCTTTCCAGGACATTACCGGTCAGCGCATCACCAAGGTGGTGAATGCGATGCGCTACATCGAGCAGCGCATCAACTCCATGGTCGATATCTGGGGCTCCGACGATGCCGCCAGTGCCGCTGCGGCGGCGCCGGTGCGCCCGGCGAGGCGCGACGATGTGGTGGACAGCCGTCCGGATTCACATCTGCTGAACGGTCCGGCCAAGGATGGCGAAGGCGTAAGCCAGAGCGATGTAGACGCCCTGCTGGCCGGTATCGGCGGCAGCGCGCCGGCCCCTGTGGCCGAGGAAGAGGTGGCCCCGCCACCGCCGCCCAAGCCCGTCAAGGCCAAGGAACCGCCGCCGAAGGCCGAAAAGAAACCTGAACCGCCGCCTCCCCCACCGCCGCCCGCGCCGGCTTCGACCGTGGAACGCGAGGAAGATATGGGCGGCGAGCCGATCTCCCAGGCCGATATCGACGCCCTGTTCGACTGATCGCCAGACCGGCAGCTCAAATTCGGCAGTTCAAAAGAAGAGTTCTATCCTTGCGAGGCTGGCCGCTTGCGGCCGGCCTCCTTGATTCTGGCCCTCTGGCCTTCTTCCTCCATCGGGACCCTTGATGATGCCGCAAGACGAACTGGGTGCCGGCGTTGCCGGAGAAGGAGGGGAGATGGAGAGGCCGTCGCTGTTCGACAGTTTTTCCCGCGCCGACTGGGCCGCGCTGGGGGCCGACCGTGTGGAGCTTTCGCCCGAGGCCCTGGCCGGGCTCAAGGGCATCAACGATCCGATATCCCTTGCCGAAGCGCGGGAGATCTTCGGGCCGCTGTGCCGGCTGATCAATCTGCGTCTTGAGGCGGAGCGTGCCGCGTCCGAGGCTGTCGAGCGGGCATTTTTCCATCGCCAGCCGCGGCAAACGCCCTTCATCGTGGCCGTTGCCGGCAGCGTGGCGGTGGGCAAGAGCACCTTTTCACGCATCCTGCGATCCGCCCTGACCCATGGCGCCACCCCCCGCCGGGTGGAGCTGGTGGCGACGGACGGGTTTCTTATGCCCACGGAAGCGCTGGTCCAGAAGGCCCTCATGACGCGCAAGGGCTTCCCGGAGACCTATGATCTGCGGCGTATGCTGCGTTTCCTCGCCGATCTCAAATCCGGTGCCCCGAAGCTGGAGGTGCCGGTTTATTCCCATGAGAGCTATGACATCGTGCCGGGAGAGTTCCAGCTCGTGGAACAGCCCGAGATTCTGATCTTCGAAGGGCTGAACGTGCTGCAAACGGCGGGTGAAAGCGCCGTTGTTGCCTCTGACTTCTTTGACCTGTCGCTCTATCTCGATGCCGAGCCGTCCGATATCGAGGGCTGGTACGTCAAGCGCTTTGCCGCGCTCCAGGCGACGGTATTCCAGCGGCCGAGTTCCTATTTCCATCACTACCGGGACCTGACGCCCGAAGAGGCGCGCGGCGTCGCGAAAGGGATATGGCAGTCGATCAACCTGCCAAACCTCATGCAGAATATCCGGCCGACCCGCGAGCGCGCCGATGTCGTGTTTCGCAAGAACAGCCGCCACGAGGTGGATGAGGTCTGGCTGCGCCACCGGTTGCGCTGAGCCGGCGGTCGTCAGGGGTCAGCTGCCGATCCCTGCATCGGCGGGGGAGCACACGCGGTTGCGTCCGCCGCGCTTGGCGGCATAGAGGGCGCGGTCGGCAACAGCGAGCAGATGGTCAAGCCCGTCACTGGCGTTGACGGAACCGGATTGCAGGTCGGCGACGCCGATCGAGGTGGTGACCCCCACGGCCGCCCCGGCGATGCTGGTGCGGGCTTCCGCGATGCGCAGGCGCAGGCGCTCGGCAACCGCCATTGCCCCTTCCAGCCCTGTTTCCGGCAGCAGTACGGCAAACTCCTCTCCGCCCAGCCGGCCGAGCAGGTCGACCGTGCGCAGCTGGCTGAGGCAGGTTTGCGCCGTGAGCTGCAGGATGGCATCGCCGGCGGCATGGCCCCAGGTGTCGTTGACCAGCTTGAAGCCATCCAGATCGAGCAGCAGCACGGAAAGCGGCCGGCCATAACGGGTGGCAAGGGCCAGCGCTTCGCCGCCGCGGGCAAGGAAATGGCTGCGGTTGGCAAGCCCGGTCAGCGGGTCGCGGGTGGCAAGATGCAGCAGGTCGGCCTGCGCGGCCTTGAGCGGGGAGATGTCATAAAGCCAGGAAACAATGGCGGCCTTGCCGGCATAGTCCGTGCGGACGGCCGAGCGCAGGACAATGAGGCTTTCTCCGCCATCGAGGCGATATTCCAGCTCGACATCGCGGTAGCTGCCGCGCGCGGCGATAAGTTCGGCCAGCATTTCGGCATCGAGCGGTTCGGCCAGCAGGCGCTGGATATGGCCGCTGACAAGGTCGGCGTGCGGCAGGCGGAACATCTCGGCCATGCGTTCATTGGCAAACAGCACCGTGCCGCCCAGATCTTCGATCAGTACGCCGACGGGGCTGGAGCCCAGCAGGCCGTGCAACTGGGTGACCGAGCGCTGCAACTGGTCCTCCGCCAGGCGGCGACTGGTGATGTCGCTGCGCAGAAACAGGCGGCTGCCATCCGGCAGCAGCCGGTCGCGGGCTGCCAGCACGCGGCCATCGGCCAGCTTTTCCTCGTATGCGCCTGTCGGCGGCTGGCGGTGTTCGCGCAGGCGGGCGCGAATCCAGGCTTCGCGATCGCGCCGGATGAGGGCGTTGTCATAGAGGCCGGCCGCAATGCCCTGGCGCAGCAGGTCCGCATAGGAAAGGCCAGTGAGGGTCGCGGTGGCCAGATGGCGATAGAGCGAGCGGAAGGCGCTGTTGCTGGCAAGCAGGATGTCGTCGCCGTCAAAGAGGGCAACGGCCTCATCCATCATGTCGAGGCTGGCCGCAAGGCGGTCGCGCTCGATGGCGAGGTTGGCGCTGTCGCTTTCATCCACCATCACCAGCTGGCGCACGGGCTGGCCGTCCCACACCACATCGCGTTCTGTAAAGCGCACTTCGGCGATACGGCCGTCGGCACGGATAATCCGTCGCCGCCCGGCAGAGCTCCCACCGGGCAAGGCAGAAGGGGGCTCGCGCGGGATCATGTCTTCAAGGGTGCCGAGGGCGAGTAATTCGCCAACCTCGTTGAAGCCCAGCAGTTCCGCGCAGGCGCGGTTGGCAAAGAGCGGCTTCAGCGTGCGGTGGATGAGCACCGCCTGCAGCGAACTCTCCATCAGGTCACGCAGGCGCTGGCCCGTTGCGGCAAGCGCCTGCTCGGCCTCGACACGTTTGCTGACATCGATCACCGCGCCGGTGAGGCTGACGATGGCCCCGTCGCTATCGCGCTCGGCAAGCGCGCTTTCCTCCAGCCAGATCCAGCTGCCGCTGCTGGTGCGCAGCCGGTAGAGCAGCAGGCGGTGCAGGCCGCGCGAGGCGGCAAAACGGCCGCATTCACGCTGATAGAGCCCCCGGTCTTCCGGATGCAGCAGCGCCTCATACCCTTCCGGGGTGATGGGGAAGTCATCTTCCTCATAGCCGACCAGGGCCAGGAAGCCGGCCGACCACTGGAAGCTCTCGGTGATACCGTCGAATTCGAAAAGGCCGGCGCCGGTCAGGCGCATCAGCTGGGCAAGGTCGGCACCAGCGGCAGGAGTATCGGTGTCGGCGAAGGCAGGGGCCGGCTGGAAGGAGAGGAGAATCGGGCCTCCCACGGAAGCGTGGGCCGTCAGCGCGATCAGCCGCCCGTCGGCATGGCGCAGCAGATCCTCGGCCGGCAGCGGGCCGGAGACGAGGCGGGAGAGCTGGGCCGTCAGCCCCTCCGGCGCTGCCACATGGGGGCGCAGTAATGCGACCAGCGAACTGCCGGGAGCGGGGAGAGAATCGAGCTGCCACAGTGTGGCAAAAGCGGCGTTATGCTCGTGCCATTCCAGGTGCCGGCCCACAAGGCACAGCGCCTGGGGCAGGGCATCTGCCAGCGAAAGAGAAGTACCGCGCACAGCGCGGATATCCGCGTCGGTCGCCGAAGACATCTGGCTCCAAGCCCCCTGCAATCAGGCCTATCGGCTCTCCTTGTCGGTCACCGTTTTCAGGCGCCCGGCGCCGGGCGCGGGGGCACCAGGCAGGATTTCCGGCGACGGAGAGCTTTCGCCGGAGCTTTTATGTTAACCATTGATACCGGCAAGAAGCGGCCTGCGCCAGTCATGAGGCGGTTGTACTTGCATAAAAGAGTGCGCGCGTGGCATTGGTCGGCCAGACAAACAGTGGCGCCTGAGCCCAAAGCAGAGATTGACTCTCCGGCGAACGGCTTTTATACACGCCGCTCAATTTTGCTCATGTGGTGCTCCCGATGCCGGCGGCGCCCGACGGGCGCAAATTTCGAGAGAATTGGGTAGTCCCATGAAGCGCACCTTTCAGCCCAGCAACCTGGTTCGCAAGCGCCGCCACGGTTTCCGTTCGCGTATGGCCACCAAGAATGGCCAGAAGGTCATCGCCCGCCGCCGCGCCCAGGGCCGCAAGCGCCTGAGCGCCTGATCGGTTTTCTGGCCTATAGCCGGAGACGGTCCGCTTTCCGCGGGGAGGCCTGACGGATGGCCGGGTCGGTCAAGATTAAAGCAGGCGCGCCGGGAGTTGATCCCGGCGTGCTTTTGCGTTTACGCCAGCGGCGCCAGTTCCTGGCGGTTGCTGCCACGCGCGTATCCTGCGCAGCCTCCGGCCTTGTGCTGCAGGTAAGGCGGCTTTCCGACCCTGCCGAAACGCCGGCCATCGGCTATACCGCCAGCAAGAAGGTGGGCAATGCCGTGGCGCGCAATCGCGCCAAGCGGCGGCTGCGGGCCCTTGCCGGCGAAATGATGCCAACGGCGCTGCGCGGCCACCACTATGTGCTGATTGCCCGCACCGCTACGGTGACGCGCCCGTTCGAGGCGCTCAGGCGGGATCTGGCCTATTGCCTGCGCCGGCTTTCCGTCCGGGCGCCCCGCATTGCGCCGCCTCCGGTTGTTGCCGGGGATGCCCCGGAGGGGGAGGCGTGAAGATGCCGCGCCTCGAGCCGCTGGCCTTTCTCCTGCGTTTGCTTGTGCGCGCCTACCAGCTCGTGATATCCCCCGTGCTCGGCCCGTCCTGCCGCTTTACTCCGACCTGTTCGGCTTACGCGATAGAGGCGCTTGCCAAACACGGGGCTATCAAGGGCAGCTGGCTTACCCTGCGCCGCCTGATGCGCTGTCATCCGTGGGGAGGGATGGGGTTCGACCCCGTACCCGAGCCAGAGTCACGTTCCGAAAAGTCCGGCTCAGCCTGCGCCGGCCATAAGCATTGAAGTAAGGTCCGCCCGTGAAGAACCTGCAGCCTGAGCAGCGAAACCTCTTTATCGCCATCGGTATCTCTCTTGTGATCCTGGTGGCGTCGCAGTTCCTTCTTCCGCGGCATGAGACCCCGGCGCCGGCTCCGACCGATGCGACGACGGCCTCTTCCACCGCAACGGGCGACCAGGCCCGCCCCGCCCTGCCGGGCGCCGAGGCTGACCTCAAGGTGCGCAGCCGCGAAGCGGTGCTGGCCGACAATCCGGCGCGCGTTGCCATCCATAACGGTCGTCTCGACGGTACGCTGAACACCGTTGGCGCCCGCCTCGACGATCTGTCTCTGGTCGATTACCGCGAGACGGTGGATCCGAAGAGCCCGGAGATCAGCCTGTTCTCCCCGGCCGGCACCATCAAGCCGTACTATGCCGAGTGGGGCTGGGTTGCCGACAAGGACACCCCGACCGCCGTTCCGACCTCCACCACCCAGTGGACGGCTTCCAGCGACAAGCTCTCTCCGGATAGCCCGGTGACGCTCAGCTGGGACAATGGCGAAGGCGTGACCTTCGAGCAGACCGTCTCCGTCGACAAGAACTTCATGTTCTCGGTTGATCGCAAGGTGATCAACAATTCCGGCAAGGCTCTCAAGCTGTTCCCCTACGGGCTCGTCTCCCGCAAGGGCAAGCCGGAGGGCCAGTCCTTCTACATCGTGCATGAGGGCCCCTACGCCCTCGTCGATGGCACGCTCAAGGACTACACCTACAAGAAGATGGATGACGCCGGGAGCGAGAGCTTCGAGAGCACCGGCGGCTGGGTTGGCCTGACCGACAAGTACTGGATGGCGACGCTGGTTCCGGACCAGAAGGAAGCCGTGCAGACCACCATGCGTCACGCCAGCGTGGATGGCGACGATCGCTACCAGGTGCAATATCTGGGTTCTGCCCACGAGGTTGCGCCGGGCGCGTCGCTGGATATCCAGAGCCACCTGTTTGCCGGCGCCAAGGAGGTCAAGCTCATCCAGTCCTATGAGGACAAGCTGGGCATCGACAAGTTCGAGCTGACGGTCGATTTCGGCTGGTTCAAGTTCCTGACCAAGCCGCTCTTCCTCGTCATCCTGTGGATCTACGGCCTTGTTGGCAATTTCGGCATCGCCATCATCTGCCTCACCATCCTCGTTCGCCTGCTGATGTTCCCGCTGGCGCAGACCTCCTTCCGCACCATGACCAAGATGAAGAAGCTTGGTCCGCAGATGAAGGCGATGCGCGAGAAGTATGCCGACGACAAGGCGGCGATGAATGCCGAGCTGATGAAGGTCTACCAGAAGGAGAAGGTGAACCCGGTCGCCGGCTGCTTGCCGGTGCTGGTGCAGATCCCGGTCTTCTTCTCGCTCTACAAGGTGTTCTTCGTTTCCATCGAAATGCGGCACGCGCCGTTCTTCGGCTGGATTCATGACCTGTCTGCGCCCGATCCGACCTCGATCTTCAACCTGTTTGGCCTGATCCCGTGGACGCCGCCTCATGCGCTGATGATCGGTGTCTGGCCGCTGATCATGGGCTTCACCATGTTCGTGCAGCAGCGTCTCAACCCGCCGCCCGCCGATCCGGTGCAGGCCAAGATGTTCCTGGCGCTGCCGTTCGTCTTCACCTTCATGCTGTCGAGCTTCCCGGCCGGCCTCGTGCTCTACTACTCGGTCAACAACACCCTGTCGGCGTCCCAGCAGTATCTGATGATGCGCCGCCTCGGCGTTGCGGTGGATGCCGAGGACCAGCCGGCAACCCCGGCCAAGCCGGAAAAGCCGGCGCGCAAGACGGCCGCCAAGGCCGAGACCACCACCCGCCGCGGGCGCGCCAAGTAAGCGCGCGCCTGACGGCAAGGGGAGCCAGCCGGTGATGGAACTGGATGCCGCCGAGAAGGCAGCGCGGGAGGAGGCAGGTCGCCTCCTCTTTGCGCGTGAATGCACCTTCATGCTGGGCGTGGCGGAGCTGTTCCAGCTGCCGCCGGAAAAACTGCCGGAAGTGGCCTTTGTCGGCCGCTCCAATGTCGGCAAATCCTCGCTGGTCAATGCGCTGACCGGCCGCAAGACACTGGCGCGTGTGTCCAACACGCCGGGCCGCACCCAGCAGATCAACTATTTCGATCTCGGCGGCAGGCTCCATCTTGTCGACCTGCCGGGCTACGGCTTTGCCGAGGCCCCCAAGGGGATGGTCGAGGCCTGGACCAAGATGATGCGCACCTTCCTGCGCGGGCGCGTGCCGCTGCGCCGGGTCTGCCTTCTGGTGGACGGGCGCCATGGCTGCAAGAAGAACGATATCGACATGATGAAGATGCTGGACGAATCCGCCGTCCAGTATCAGGTCGTGCTGACCAAGGCCGACAAGATGAAGCCGGCGGCGATGAGCAAGATTGCGGCCGATACCCGCGCCTTGCTGGTCAAGCACCCGGCGGCCTCGCCCGATCCGGTGGTGACCTCGAGCGAAACCGGCGAGGGTATTGCCCATCTGCGCGGCGAACTGGGCATGCTGGCCGCGCCGGCCTGACCGGCGATCCGCTGCCCCCATATCGCCGTTTGCGATGGGGGCGGTTTGGATTTATGAGTTCCGCCGGGCCTTTTTTCAAAACCGCGCGAGGCCCGGCTTTCCAACGGGGCGTAAAGACCCCTAACCCTTCCTCAAGGCTTCAAGGGCCCGCCGATGTCCGACAAGAGCGACAACGTCATCCCGCTGCGTCCCACCGATGCTGTGCTGGGCAAGGCCCGCACGCTGGCTGAAGCGCTCCCCTATATGCGCCGGTATTCCGGTCGCACCATGGTCATCAAATATGGTGGCCATGCCATGGGGGACGAGGCGCTGGCAGAGAGCTTTGCCCGCGACGTAGTGCTGCTGAAGCAGGTCGGTATCAACCCGGTGGTCGTCCATGGCGGCGGCCCGCAGATCGGCAAGATGCTGGAGCGGCTGGCCGTGAAGTCCGAATTCATCGACGGATTGCGCGTGACCGACAAGGCCACGGTGGACGTGGTGGAGATGGTCCTGGCTGGCTCCATCAACAAGCAGATCGTGCAGTTCATCTACAATGCCGGTGGCAAGGCGGTCGGCCTGTCCGGCAAGGACGGCAATCTCATCAGCGCGCGCAAGCTGCGCCGCTCCCAGCGCGACCCTGACAGCAATATCGAGAAAATCCTCGATCTGGGTTTCGTGGGCGAGCCGACGGCCATCAACACCCACGTGCTGGATGTGCTGGAGGAATCGGACATCATTCCGGTCATCGCGCCGATTGGCGTCGGACGTCATGGCGAGACCTTCAACATCAATGCCGACACGGCAGCAGGTGCGGTAGCTGCTGCCCTCAAGGCCTCGCGCCTCTATCTGCTGACCGATGTTGCGGGTGTGCTCGACAAGGAAAAGCGCCTGCAGCCGGAACTGAAGCCGGAACAGGTTCGCGCCCTCATTGCCGACGGCACCATTTCGGGCGGCATGATCCCGAAGGTGGAAACCTGCCTTAACGCCGTCGAGCAGGGCGTAGATGCTGCCGTCATCATGGACGGGCGCGTGCCGCACGGCCTGCTGCTCGAGATTTTCACCGAGCATGGTGTCGGCACGCTGATCGGCGAAGCCACCGATCCGCATGCCGAGGATGATGAAGACGATTACTGAGTTCGTTTGAAGAGCCCCGGGGGAAGGCCGCTGACAGGCCTTCCCCCAGGTTCTCCGCCCCCCGAAACGGATCAGCTCGCCAGTTGCGGCAGGTTGCGATAGGCGGCAAGGCACTCCGGATTGGCGAGTGCCGTATCATTGGCGATGGTGCGGCCATGGATGGCATCGCGTACCGCCACTTCCGAAATCTTGCCTGAGCGGGTGCGCGGAATTTCCGCCACCGGGATGATGCGGGCCGGCACATGCCGTGGCGTTGCGCCGGTGCGGATGCGTTCGCGGATGAGCTTTTCCAGCGCTTCGTCCAGCGCGGCGCCCGGCTTCATTTTCACGAACAGGATGACACGCTGGTCCCCGCGCCAGTCCTGCCCCACGGCAACCGCCTCCAGCACTTCAGGCACCGATTCCACCTGCCGGTAGATCTCCGCCGTGCCGATACGCACGCCGCCGGGGTTGAGCGTAGTGTCGGAGCGGCCCTGGATGACGAAACCGCCCTCAGGGCAGGCCTCGACAAAGTCACCATGGGCCCAGATGCCGGGGAAACGCTCGAAATAGGCGGCGTTGTAGCGGCTGCCGTCCCGATCTCCCCAGAAGGCGACCGGCATGGAGATGTGGGCGTTGCGGCAGACCAGTTCGCCCGGCTCGCCGATGACCGGCTTACCCTCGCTGTTGAAGCTCGCGATATCCATGCCGAGCAGGGCGGCCTGCAACTCGCCGCGGCGCACGGGCAGGGTAGGCACCCCGCCGAGGAAGCAGGCGCAGATATCGGTACCGCCAGAGATGGAGGCGAGCTGCAGGTCGGCCTTCCAGTCGCGGTAGATGTAGTCGAAGCTCTGCGGCAGCAGGGGCGAGCCGGTCGACAGGATGGCCTTGAGGCCGGCGAACAAATGGGTCTGGCGCGGCACGAGGCCGGCCTTGTGGCAGCTGTCGATATATTTGGCCGAGGTGCCGAAGACGGAGATCTGCTCGCCATCGATGAGGTCGGCAAGGCGTGCCACTGACGGATAGGCCGGGTTTCCGTCATAGGTCACCAGCGTCGCCCCGGCGGCAAGACCGGTGATGAGCCAGTTCCACATCATCCAGCCGCAGGTGGTGTAGTAGAAAAGCCGCTCGCCGGCTTTCAGGTCGCAATGCAGCACATGTTCCTTCATGTGCTGGAGCAGCAGGCCGCCCGCCGAATGCATGATGCATTTGGGTTTGCCGGTGGTGCCGGATGAAAACAGGATGGCAAGCGGGGCATCGAAGGGCCCGCGATGCCAGGCGATGGCGTCGGGGGAAAAGGGGGCGAGCCAGTCTTCCAGCGCCAGTGCCGGTTTGCTGTACTGCGCCCCTTGCGGGGCCGCGCCCAGCAGCACGATGCGCTTGATGGCGGTGCTGTCCGCCACGGCATTGATGCTGGCCGTCGTTTCCACCACCTTGCCGGCATAACCGTAGGAGGGGACAGCCAGCAGGATCGACGGTTCGATCTGGCTCAGCCGGTCACTGGCACCGGCGGGACCGAAATCGGGCGAGCAGGAGGCCCAGATGGCGCCGATCGCTGCTGTTGCCAGATAGAAGGTAATCGACTCGATATCGTTGGTGACGATGGCGGCAACGCGGTCGCCGGGGCCAATGCCTTCAGCCTTCAGTGCCTGCACGCAGCGGGAGACGAGATCGAGCAACTGCCGGCGGGACAGTTCTCGCCGTGTTCCGTCGTCGCGGTGCGCAATGAGGGCTGGCCGGTCGTCCGGTTCCTTCAGCAGGTTTTCGGCATAGTTGAGCCGCGCATCGGGGAAAAAGCGCACTTCACGCAGCGAGGCACTGCGCACGATGGCGCGGGCACCCTTGTGGCCGACAAGGTCGAGGAAATCCCACAGCAGGCTGTGGAAGGCCTCCGGTTCGGCGACCGACCAGGCATGGAGCGCGGCATAGTCATCGCCGGGAAGATCGGCGGCGCGGGCAAAGCGGGCCATCGCGCTGGCGGCGATGCGTTCTGCACCCGGTTGCCAGAGGATTTCGCCGATGGGACCGACCGGCTCCGGTGGGGTGATGTGCATTTCTTGGAAGGCTCCCGGATCGGCGTGTCAGAGTGGCTTCTTGAGCCAGCGAGCGAGGACACCGACGATGCCTTCGCGAAAGACCAGAACGCTCACGGTGAAAATGAGACCCTGCAGCACGGTGACCCAGGCCCCGAAGCTGGCGAAATAGTTCTGCATCGCCACGATGACGGCAGCGCCGGCAAGCGGTCCGAACACGGTGCCCATGCCGCCCAGCAGCGTCATCAGTACCACTTCGCCGGACATGGTCCAGTGCACGTCGGTGAGCGAGGCCAGCTGGAAGACGATGGCCTTGGTGGCGCCGGCAAGCCCGGCAAGGCTGGCCGACATCACGAAGACGGCGAGCTTGTAGCGCGTCACCCGGTAGCCCACCGAAATGGCGCGGGCCTCATTATCGCGGATTGCCTTCAGCACCTGGCCGAAGGGCGAGTGGATGATGCGGTGAATAAGCAGCAGCCCGGCAAAGGTGATGGCGAGCACGGTGAAATAAAGCGTGAGGTCGGAGCTGAGGTCGATGAAGCCCAGCAGATGGCCACGCGGTACGGCCTGGATGCCATCCTCGCCACCGGTGAAGGGTGCCTGCAAGGCGATGAAATAGACCATCTGTGCAAAGGCCAGCGTGACCATGGCGAAATAGATGCCCTGCCGGCGGATGGCGAGCGCGCCGATGATGAGCCCGAGAAATGCCGCGGCGGCCGTGCCGAGCAGGATCGCCAGTTCCGGGGTCAGCCCCCACACCTTGGCGGCGTGGGCGGAGATATAGCTGGCCGAGCCGAAGAAGGCGGCGTGGCCGAAGGAGAGCAATCCGCCATATCCCAGCAGCAGGTTGAGCGCGGCGGCGAACAGCGCAAAACAAAGCACATTCATCAGGAAGACAGGATAGATCGCGAACGGGGCGACCGCGAGCAGGGCAAGCAGCAGCAGGAAGATTGCCGTGTGATGGCGCTGCGGATTGGCCAGGACGGGGGAGACGGTGGAATGGGTCATGGCAGGCTGCGCCTTGTCTTGGCTGCTGGCGGGACGCCGGACGGGATCGGAGCTCATGCCGTCCTCCCGAAGAGGCCGGCCGGCTTCACCAGAAGCACGATGGCCATGATGACGAAGATGACGACGGAGGAAGCTTCCGGATAGATGGCCTTGGTCAGGCCCTCGACGATACCGAGGCCGAAGCCCGTCACGATGGCGCCGAGGATCGAGCCCATGCCGCCGATCACCACCACGGCGAACACGACGATGATGAGGTCGGAGCCCATGTTGGGATTCACGGAGTATATCGGGGCCGCCAGCACACCGGCCAGTGCGGCGAGTGCCACGCCGAACCCGTAGGTGAGGGTGATCATGCGCGGCACATTGATGCCGAAGGCACCGACAAGGGCCGGGTTTTCGGTCGCGGCGCGCAGATAGGCGCCAAGGCGCGTTTTCTCGATGGCAAACCAGGTAGCGGCGCAGACGAGGACCGAAGCCACGATGACCCAGGCGCGATAGTTGGGCAGGAACATGAAGCCGAGATTGCGCCCGCCCTGCAGGGAGGCCGGAATGGTGTAGGGCAGGCCGGAGACGCCAAACTCGTTGCGGAACAGGCCCTGGATGACGAGGGCGAGGCCGAAGGTCAGCAACAGGCCGTAGAGATGGTCGAGATGGTAGAGCCGCGAGATCATCAGCCGCTCGATGACGATGCCGAAGGCGCCGACCACAAGGGGCACGATGAGAAGCGCCCACCAGTAACCGATACCGAGATGCGTCAGCAGCAGCCAGGCAACGAAGGCACCCATCATGTAGAGCGCGCCATGGGCAAAATTAATGACGTTCAGCATGCCGAAGATGACGGCAAGGCCGAGCGAGAGCAGGGCGTAAAAGGAGCCGTTGATAAGGCCGAGCAGCAGCTGGCCGAACAGCACCTGCACCGGAATGCCGAGAATTTGCACCATGGCGATAGACCGGAACTAGAAAGAGAAGGGGACGGCATGCGGAAGTGCCGGAGCCTGCCGCATGCCGCCAGTGTCAGGGCCGGGTCTTACTGGACCAGCGAGCAGTCCTTGCTCATCGGCTTGAAGGCCTGATCCGCCGGGATGGTGGCGACGGTCTTGTAATAATCCCACGGACCCTTCGATTCTTCGGGCGACTTGACCTGGAACAGGTACATGTCGTGCAGCACGCGGCCGTCCTTGCGGATGGAGCCCTTGCCGAACAGCGGATCGTCGGTCGGATTGCCCTTCATCCAGTCGATGACGGCCTTCGGGTCCTTGCCCTTGGTGGCTTCAACGCCCTTCAGATAGTCGAGCACGCCGGCATAGACACCGGCATGAACCATGGTCGGCATCTTGCCATCATGCTTGGCGGCAAAGCGCTTGGACCAGGCACGGGTGCCGTCATTCTGGTCCCAGTAGAAGGCTTCGGTCAGCATCAGGCCCTTGGCCGTCTGCAAGCCGAGGGCATGCACGTCGGTCACGAACATCAGCAGGCTGGCGAGGCTCTGGCCGCTCTGGGTGATGCCGAACTCGGCCGCCTGCTTGATGGTGTTGACGGTATCGCCGCCGGCATTGGCCATGGCGATGACCTGGGCGCCGGAGCCTTGCGCCTGCAGGAGATAGGAGGAGAAGTCGGTGCCCGGGAACGGATGGCGCACGCCGCCCACCACGGTGCCGCCCTCGGCCTTCACGATCTCGCTGGTGTCACGCTCCAGCGCCTGGCCGAAGGCATAGTCGGCAGTGATGAAGAACCAGGACTTCTTGCCTTCGTTGATAAGGGCCGTGGCCGTGCCCTTGCCAAGCGAATAGGTGTCGTAGGTCCAGTGGATGGTATTGGGCGAGCAGGACTTGCCGGTGAGGTCGGTCGAACCGGCGCCTGAATCGATGAAGACCTTGTTCTTTTCCTTGGTCACCTGCGCTACGGCGAGCGCGGCCGAGGAGGTCGGCACGTCGGCGATCATGTCGACGCCGTCCTGGTCGTACCACTGGCGGGCGATGTTGGAGGCGATGTCCGGCTTGTTCTGGTGGTCAGCCGAGACGATGGTGACATTGATGCCCTTGGCGGCGGCGCCGAAATCATCAACCGCCATCTGGGCGGCGATCACGGAACCTTCACCGGAAAGGTCGGCATAGACGCCGGAGCGGTCGTTCAGCACGCCGATCTTCACATCGGTGGCGAATGCCGGCACCGAGATGGCGGCAACGGCTGCGGAGAGCAGCAGGGTATTCGTCAGTTTCATTGTTTCCTCCCGTTTATGATGGGTCGTTTTTATGGTTGGTCCCGGCCATGTCTCCTGTCCGGCCGGGGCGGGCTGGCCCGTGGCTACACCCCCAGATAGGCGTGCAGCTTGGCTAGATTGGCGTTCAACTCCTCATTGGGGATTTCGTCGATCACCCGGCCCTGTTCCACCACGTAGTGCCGGTCGGTGACCGAGGCCGCGAAGTGGAAATTCTGTTCGACCAGCACGATGGTGAAACCCTGCTGTTTCAGCTGAATCAGCGTGCGGCCGATCTGCTGCACGATGACCGGGGCAAGCCCCTCGGTCGGCTCGTCGAGCAGCAGGAATTTCGATCCGGTGCGCAGGATGCGGCCAATGGCGAGCATCTGCTGCTCGCCGCCGGAAAGGCGGGTGCCGACGCTATGGATCCGCTCGCGCAGGTTCGGGAACATGTCGAGGATGGCTTCCCGGCTGAGGCCGCCCGGCTTCAGTACCGGCGGCAGCATCAGATTCTCGTCCACCGACAGGCTGGAAAAGATGCCCCGCTCTTCCGGGCAAAAGGCAATGCCCGCGCGGGCGATCGCGCGGGCCGGCAGGCCGACCAGTTCCTGCCCTTCGAACATCACCGAGCCGGTGCGTTTGGCCAGCAGCCCCATGACGGCCTTGAGCGTGGTGGTCTTGCCGGCGCCGTTGCGGCCGAGCAGCGTGACCACCTCGCCGGGGCGGACGTCGAAGTTCATGCCGTGCAGCACATGGCTTTCATCGTACCAGCCATGGAGATCACGCACGGCAAGGCTGGGGGCCGCCGTTTCGGCGGGACGCTTCAGTTCGATTACTTCAGCCATGCCCCACCCCGATATAGGCTTCGACCACGCGCGGGTCCTTGGAGACGATGTCGTAGGTGCCTTCCGCCAGGATCTGTCCGCGTGCCAGCACGGTAATACGGTCCGAAAGCTCGGAGACGACAGAGAGGTTGTGCTCCACCATCAGCACGGTGCGACCGGCCGAGATGCGGCGGATGAGGGCCGAGATGCGCGAGACGTCTTCCTGCGCAAGGCCGGCCATCGGCTCATCCAGCAGCAGCATCTCCGGCTCCAGCGCGAGCGTGGTGGCGATTTCCAGCGCGCGCTTGCGGCCATAGGAAAGCTCGCCCGCCGTCTCCCCGGCAAAATCGGCAAGGCCGACTTCCTCAAGGCGCGACAGGGCCTCGTCATCATGGGCGCGCAGAACGCGCTCGGGGCGCCAGAAGTCGAAGCTGTCGCCGCGATGGCGGCGCTGCAGGGCGATGCGCACATTCTCCAGCGCCGTCATTCGCGGGAAGACGGCGGAAATCTGGAACGAGCGCACGAGGCCGAGGCGGGTGACGTCGGCCGGTGCCACCCGGGTGATGTCGCGGCCGTTGAAATGGATGCTGCCGGCGGTCGGCGGCATGAATTTGGTCAGGAGGTTGAAGCAGGTGGTCTTGCCGGCACCGTTGGGGCCGATCAGCGCGTGGATATGGCCGCGGCGGATCTGCAAATCCACGTCGTTGACGGCGGAAAACCCGCCGAAGCTCTTGGTGAGGCCCCGTGCCTCCAGAATGGTTTCGCTTGTCGCCGTCATTTCGCTGTCCACCCGCCATCAATGGAAATGGTGGAGCCGGTGATGGATCGGGCAAGGTCTCCGCACAGATAAGCCACCAGTTCGGCGATTTCTTCCGGCTGGACGAACTGGCGCGTAGGCTGCGGAGCCAGCATTACGTCGCGGACCACCTGCTCTTCGGAAAGGCCATGCACCTTGGCCTGATCCGCCACCTGTTTGGCGACCAGCGGCGTCCATACATAACCGGGGCAGATGGCGTTGACGGTAATGCCCTTTTCCGCGGTTTCCAGCGCCACGGTCTTGGTCAGGCCGACGACGCCGTGCTTGGTCGCCACATAGGCGGACTTGAAGGGCGAAGCGCGCAGGCCATGGGCGGAGGCAATGTTGATAATGCGGCCCCAACCTCGTTCCGCCATGCCCGGCACGGCGTGGCGGATGGTATGGAAAGCGCTGTCGAGGCTGATCGCGATGATGCGGTCCCAGTCCGCTGGTGGGAAATTCTCGATGGGGGCGACCTTCTGCACGCCGGCATTGTTGACCAGCACATCAAGGTGCCCGAAGGCCTCGTTCACTGCGCCGACGAGGTTGAAGGCGCTGTCGGGATCGGAAAGATCGGCCTGGAAATAACGCACCTCAGCCGAGCTGCCGGCGGTGATTTCGCTGAGGGCCGCGACCGCATCCTTCTCCGGCTCAAAGCTGTTGACGGCGACCTTGTAGCCAATCGAAGCGAGCTTTTTTGCTATGGCAAGGCCGATGCCGCTCGTCGAGCCTGTGACGAGCGCGGCGCGGGGTGCGCTGTGCAATTCATTTCCTCCCGAGACGCGGGGGACACGTTGGTCGCCCCGTTCGTTTTGGGACATTTCGTCTCAAGAACCGTGCCAGCGCCTGAAGGCGCGGAAAACCGGCGGTTACGGCTATTTGTCCGGTGAGAAAGTGTCCGGGTATGTCCTGAAATTAATACATATGTCCGGAAAATTGTACATTACACGTCGATATGGTGACGCTTCAGTTTTTCGTAGAACTGCGAGCGGGAGACACCAAGACGCCGGGCCGCGGCGGCCTTCTGGCCGGCGCTGGCGGCCAGGGCATCGAGAATGGCCTGACGCTCGGCTTCGGCCCGGGCGCTGGCAAGGTTGATGCCGGCGGGGGCTGCTGATGCCGGGCGGGCCGCGGATGAGGCTGGAAGGGGGAGTGGCGCTGCCGGGCGCGGGGGCCGGCCATCCAGCGCTCCCGGTGGCAAGGCGCGACGGATGAGGGCGGCGTCGAGCCGTTCGTCCGGCGCCATGGCAGAGGCCCGCTCCAGCACGTTGCGCAGTTCACGCACATTGCCGGGCCAGCCATAGATGGAGAGCAGGTCAATGGCCTCCGGGGTCAGGACCCAGTCGCCCTGATCGCCCGGGTGCGGGGTTTCTTCCAGCAGGGTTTCGCAGATGAGCGGCAGATCTTCCGGCCGTTCGCGCAGCGGCGGGATGAAGACCGTCAGCACGGCGATGCGATAATAAAGGTCTGCCCGGAAACGGCCGGCAGCGATCAGTTCCTCGAGATTCTGCGCCGTGGCGGCAATGATGCGCACATTGACCGCCCGCACGGCGTTGGAGCCGAGCGCCTCGATCTCGCCTTCCTGCAGGGCGCGCAGCAGCTTGGCCTGGATGCCGAGCGGCATGTCGCCGATCTCGTCGAGAAAGAGCGTGCCGCCATGGGCCAGTTCGAACTTGCCCTTGCGGGCCTTGCGGTCGGCGCCGGTATAGGCGCCGGGGGCAACGCCGAAGAATTCGGCCTCCAGCAGCGCCTCGGGCACCGCTGCCATGTTGACGGCAACAAACGGTCCGTCGGCACGGTCGGATTGCTGATGGATGGCGTGGGCCAGCAGCTCCTTGCCGGTGCCGGTCTCCCCCTGGATGAGGGCCGCGCCGTCACGCAGGGCAAAGCGGCGCACCTGCGCCTTCAGCTCCTTTACCACCGTGCTGGTGCCGATGAAGCTGGAGAGAGAGTATTTAGTCTGCCGTTCCCGTGTCAGGGCGGCCTGCGCGCGGGAGAGCTGGCGCTGCAAATTCTCGAACTTGTCGAGGATGGGCTGGAGATAATCGACGCTGTCGTAAAAGACGAAGCCGATGGCGCCATCGACCCGGCCGTCGCCATCCTTCAGCGGAATGCGGCAGACGACGAACTGCCGGTCATCGAACTTCATCACATCGATGAGGATCGGTTTGCCGCTTTCCACTACCCGGCGCATCAGCGAGTGCGGGATCACCTCTTCAACGGGCAGGCCGATGGGGTCGAAATCCTCCGCCAGCTTCAAGAGCTCGCGGTAGCGCTTGTCGATCCAGGTAATGCGGGTGGCCGCATCGACGATGATGGCGCCCTGAAAATAGTCGCGTAGCAAGGCAAACGCATCGATCGCCTGATCGATGGTGGCGTGGCTGTTGAGGCTGTTGGCCTCTCCCGTAGCGTGCCCGTCGGCGGCGGTCTGTTTCCGGTCTGGCTGGCGCATGCTCTCCCTGCCGACGGCGCAAGTTTAGGGTTTTTATAGTGTAAACCGCTGTCCGGGGCGAGCGGGTGCCTGCTTGCCAGTGCCTGCCGGCGGCGCGATAGGGACAATCCGCACCGAGGCAATTTAAGTAAAATTAATTCTATTGAGTTGATTTGGCTTCATTTTAAACAATGAAAGATAGTCAATATGCCGAGGAGGGCACGATGAGCGATAACGACCATCTGTCACCGATTCATCCCGGTAGTGTCCTCGCCGTGCAGCCGGAAGGGCCCCGGGTAGACGGTCCGCTCAAGCGTGTGCTGACCCGCGACCACTCGGGCCAGATCTACCGGACGGCCTTCTGGGGCTCGTTCCTGCTTTTCCCGACACTGGGTTTTTATCAGTTCTGGCAGAAGACGCGGCTGCGAAGCCTGATCTGGTCATCAGTCGAACTGGATGGCGATGCGTTCGAATATACCGGGCGGCCCATGGAGCTGCTGATCGGCTTTATGGTCGCCATGGTGATCCTGGTTCCGCTGGCGGCGCTCAACCAGTATGTAGCCGTCTTCATTTCCGATTCCCTGGTCCAGACTATTCGCTCGGTCGTAGCCGCTCTCGTGCTGGGCTGGCTCTATGGTTTTGCGCTGCTGTCCCATCGCCGGTATCTGGCATCGCGCACCCGCTGGCGCGGGATCCGGTTTTCCCAGCGTGGCAGCCGGGTCCAGAGCGGCTTCCTGGTCGTGACCTATGGCTTCCTGTCTGTGCTGAGCCTTGGGATTGCTGCCCCTTACCTGGACATGGCCTATCAGCGCTTTGTGTGGAACGATACTTGGTTCGGTGACGAGCGTTTCACCTTCCAGGGCCAAGGCAAGGCCCTGATCGGCCCTTGGCTTGCTTGCCTGCTGCTGGCCATCCCCAGCCTGGGGCTGTCGCTGTTCTATTACAGCGGCGTCCGGCTTCGGTACCTGCTCGATGAAATCCGGCTGGGCGACATGCGGTTTCCGTCCGCCTTCAGCAAGTGGATGCTGTTCAAGGCCGCCTTCTTTTTTGCCTTGGTCGCGATATTCAGCGGCGTGCTTGTGATCGCGATGATCGGGGTCCTGCTAGGGCTGAATTCGACAGTGGTTCCTACCGGCATGGCCAACATCATCCTAAACGTCATTCTCGTTACCCTCCCGGTGGTTTTTTATCTGTCGTTCCTCAGGTTTTGCCTGTTCCGGTTCATGGTCGTTCCAGTGCTCATCGAGACTGTCCGCAAGGGCACCCTTGAAGGAATGCTGGATCTTTCCTCCATCGGCCAGAGCCAGTTCTCGACCGGCTATGTGGGCGAAGGTGTTGCGTCGGCGCTTGATGTCGGGGCGTTCTGAGCCTGATGGAACAGCTGCTCACCGGCCGTTATTTCGATGGGCGAACCGCCCAGGGACGGGCGGTTCGCTTGGCGGAGGACGGTATCTGCTGGAGGCTGGAGCTGGAGGGGCAGGAGGCGGAGCCGTTGCTGTGGCCCCGCACGGAGTGCCGGTGGCGCACCATCGCCGGCTCCGGTCATGTGCTGGAGCATCATGACGATGCCGCCTACGCCCTGTTCGACCGGCGTCCGCCCAGGGCGGGCCGTACCCGTCGTCTTTTTGCCCGGGCCAGCTTCGCGGACAGCCGCCGGCTGATCCGGCTTGGGGTTGCAAGCGCGCTGGCACTGGCCGGCCTGCTGGCACTTGTGCACTCCGCGCTGCCCGCTCTCATCCGCAGAACGGTTCCTGTAGATACCGAGGCCGCGCTGGGCGAACAGCTGCTGCCGCAACTCGTCATCGTGCTGGGCATCGGTGGCCACGGGCGGGCCTGCCCGATGGAGGGGCGCCTCACGGCCAATCTGACGGCGGTGGTGAACCGGCTGGTGCTTGGTACCCGCTATCATTACCAGATTGATGTCTATGACTCGCCCATAGCCAACGCCTTTGCCCTGCCGGGCGGGCATATCGTGCTGACGACCGGTCTGATTGCGGCGCTGGGCAGCGCGCCGGAGCTGGTGGCGGTGCTGGCGCATGAAGTAACGCATGTCGAAAAGCGGCACGGCCTCACCAGCATGATCCAGGCCTCGGGCGACGGGGCCCTTCTTTCCGCGGTTTTCGGCAATGCCGGCAGCTTCGCCGCACAGCTCGGCGCGCTTAACTACTCCCGCCAGCATGAGCGAGAGGCCGATGCCGGGGCGCTGGAGCGGCTTGAGAGAGCCGGTTACGATCCCGGGGCTCTCAATCCTGCCTTAGCCCATCTTGCCGCTGCATCCCGGATGTCGCTGCCGCCCGGCCTTGCTTTCCTGTCTACACATCCCGATCTCGAAGAGCGGTTGCAGGCCACGAAACGGGATGGCGAGACCAGCTATCCGCCCGGAATAGGGAACGTGAGCTGGCAATTGCTCAGAGCGCTTTGTAAATCCTGAGATCCGGGACCCGGGTGCGTGGTTCTTGTATGCGCGGCCATGCTTTTGCGAGTCCGTGAGACCCGTTTATCAGGCTCTCCAGAGTATGCGCGAACTGGAGCGACGATATATCCACTTTATGTCGGCGTGGCCGGCTGTCAAAAAAGACAAGTGTCGAAAATATTAGATAAAGAATTGATTTGCAGACGATACGCGGCGCACCACATGCGCATTAACTATGCGCAGGTGCGATCTGAAATCAAATTGCCATAAACATGTCATCCGATTTTCGTTTGATTCGCTGTAACAAATGCCGCAGATCTTGCCGGATCATCCAAAGGTTGCCTTGCGGTGGCCTGAGGATCAGCTGGTTAGATAGCCGGACTTCCCGGTGCCGGGTGACCATTTGCCGGAGGTAAGCCATCGTGCAGCCGATTGTCGTAAACTCGCTGGAAGTGCGTCTGGCCGAAACCCGTGCGGACCTCGATGCCGCGCAGGCCCTGCGTTACAAGGTTTTCTACGAAGAGATGCAGGCCAATGCGAGCGCGGAAACCCGCTCGCTTGAGCGCGATTTCGACAAGTTCGACCCGGTGTGCGACCACCTGCTGGTGGTTGACCGTGACCGCAGCAGCCACGGCGCCCCGTGCGTGGTTGGCACCTACCGCTTCCTGCGTCGCTCGGTAGCCCAGCGAAACTTCGGCTTCTACAGTGCCGATGAGTATGACCTTCGGGCGCTCTCCAGCTTCCCCGGCGAGATCATGGAGCTCGGCCGCTCCTGCGTGGATATCGATTACCGCACCCGCTTCGTGATGCAGCTTTTGTGGCGCGGCATTGCCGAATATGTCGCCTGCCATCAGGTGGAGCTGATGTTCGGTTGCGCCAGCTTCGCCGGCACTGACCCGATGCAGATGATGCAGGGGCTCTCCTACCTTCACCATCGTCACATGGCTCCGGCCAGCTGGCGTCCGCGCGCCCTCAAGGAGCGCTATGTGGACATGGCTTTGCTGCCGGCCGAGAAGGTGGACGAGGCGCTCGCGCTGCGCCAACTGCCGCCGCTTCTCAAGGGATATCTGCGCCTCAGCGGATATGTGGGTGACGGTGCCGTCATCGACCCGCAGTTCAACACCACGGATGTCTGCATCCTGGTGGAGACCATGCAGGTGACCGACAAATATTATCGTCACTATCGCGGCGAGGCTCCCCGCTTCAACGCCCAGGTTGCCGGTGAGCCGGCCCTGGTGTCCTGAGCCCCGAAGCCTCCCGGACCTTGACCATCTCTACCGATAGCAACCCGCAGCAAAGCACGCTTTCCGATCCTGCCCCAGTTGCGGGCAGCAGGGAGGCCTCGCCGGCTGAACAAAGCGGGCTGCCCAATGGCAGCCTGTGGCGCGGTGTGCCGCGTCTTGCCTTCTTTCTCCTGATGTCACCGGTGCTGATCGTCTGCGGGCTCCTTGCCGAAAAGCGACGCAAGCGCGGCATCGATCTGTGGACCCAGCGTTATTGCCGCATCGTGCTGTGGCTGCTCGGCGTGCACGTGGTGACCGAAGGGGTGCCGGAGGCAAGGCGGCCGACGCTCATCGTCTCCAACCATATTTCCTATTTCGATATTCTGGCGATGGAGACGGTGACACCGCTGGTCTTCGTTGCGAAATCGGAAGTGGAAGGCTGGCCCGTCTTCGGCTGGATGGCCAGGATTGCCCGTACCGTCTTCATCGACCGGCGGCCGGCGGCGGCACGGGAGCAGACCGAGCTGCTTGGCAGCCACATCAAGGCTGGCGAACGGCTGGTGGTTTTCCCTGAGGGAACTTCCAGCGACGGTACCGGCGTGCTGCCCTTCAAATCCAGCCTGTTTGCCCTTGCCGAAGCGGTAGGGCGCGACGGCAGTCTTCTGGTGCAGCCCGTCAGCGTCGTCTATGAGCGCCTTGCCGATGGCCGGCCGATCGTGGAGCAGTTGACCGGGCTCTATGGCTGGTATGCGGACATGGATTTCTTTCCGCATCTGCTGCGGGCCTTCCGCCTGCCGGGCGCGACGGTGCGGATCATCTTCCACCCCTCGCTCGAGGCCAATGGCTATGAAGGCGGGCGCAAGCGCCTTGCCGCCGATTGCGAGGCGATGGTTCGGGGCGGGCTGGAACGCAGCCGGGCGACCCTGCAATAAGGTCGGGCAACAAGCCCCGACAGGTCTCACGAAACGGTAAAGGTCTCGACCGGCTCGACGAAGCCCTTGAGCTGCTTGGTGCCGGCCGGGGCGAAACGGGCGTCCATACCGCTCGCTTCCCGCCTCACGGCGGCGGAAACCATGATGCCGTCTGCCGGGGCGGCATCGACGAGGCGGCGGGTCAGCTGAACCGGGCTGCCGAAAAGGTCGTTCTCCTCGCGGATGGCGATACCGGTATGGATGCCGATACGCACATGCAAGGTGGCTCCGGTCGACCGCTGGCGCTCACCGGCAAACTGCGCCTGCATGGCAAGCGCGGCGCGCACGGCGGTTTCCGGTTTGTCGAACGTGGCCATCAACCCGTCGCCGGTGTGTTTAACCTCATTGCCGGCATAGAGCTGCAGGGCGCCGCGCGCGATGGCGTTGTGCAGATGGATGAGTGACTGGGCCGACTGGTCGCCAAGCCGCTGCGTCAGTTCCGTCGAGCCGACGATATCGGTGAAAAGGATGGTGACCGGTGCGCTCGCCTGGCGTTTGGTGGCCGGCTCTCCCCAGAAGGAGAGCGCCGGCAGGATGGCGGCGGCGGCGGCGGCAGTGCTGCCGGCGAGATAGGCATTCATGGCATCCGTGCCCGCCCTGCCCATCTCCGCATTGCGCTCGTCGCGCATGTACTCTTCCATGTTGCCGGCAAAGTGCTGGGCCTTTTCCGGGCTGAAGCCGAACTTGGCGAGATGTCGGCCAAGGATGTCAGCCCGCTCTGTCGGCCGGGCATCGTGATGTTCGCAGGCCGCCGCGCCGCCGGCGCCGAAATAAAGCATGAGGCCAAAGCGCGTCATGCGGTCGATCTTGCGGACCTGATTGCGGGCCTGGCGCAGTGAGGTGCCGATGAACTGGATGAGGTCATGTTCGGCGCGCAGCGCCGCCGGGCTCAGTGCTGGCGGGGCAGCCTGGGCCGGCACCGGCGGCGCTGTCGGCTCGACTTGTGCGGAGGCCATTGGCGCCGGCATGGGGCGGCTTCTTGCCGTGGCAGGGGGCGGTGCTTCGGCCGCCATCTCGGGCACCCGCTCGCGCGTCGGCGCGCTAAGCTCGGCCAGCAGGTCGGCGTCGAAGGCCTCGGGTACCGGTTCGGCCTTCTTGCGGCGGCGGGAGCGTGGTTTTTCCGGCGGGGTCTGCTCCGTTGGCATCGCTGTGGCGGGAACGGCTTCAGCGGCGGTGGTGAGCTTGACATTACGCTCCGTCAGCCGCCGTGCCACGCGGATGAAGACGGCGAGCGCTACGACGATGAAGGTGCCATAGACCCAGGGGGTAGGGCCACCCGGTGGCAGATAGTGCAGGTGCGAGGCTGACCAGCCGAGGGCGAAATAGACGCCGGCGCCCACCGGGGCGGCAATGGCAAGCGCAATGACGGCGGCAAGCACACCCATCAGGGCAACGCGCACCAGCCCCTCTTCCACTTCCGCTGCCTTGGCGGAACGGCGTTCGGCCTGGGCGGCCTCCTGCGCTGCTTCCATCTGCGCTTCGGCTTCTGCCTGCGCAGCGGGCGAGAGTGGCGGGGTGAAGCCGCGTTCGGCGGGGCCGGGGCGGGGGGAACTGACGGCCGCGCCACTGCGCTGGCCAAAGCCCGGGAGCTGTCCGGTTGCCGCCTTGCTCTTGAAGACAACGGATTCCTGGCTCACGCCACTGGCGTCGAGCACTTCCTTGAGCAGCACAACGGTCTTGCCGCCGCCGTCAAGCGAGCGCGCAAGCTCTGTCAGCTGAGCCCGGCCGCTGCCATCGGCAGCTTTCTCGAAGCGCCACTGGCGCCCGTCGAGCACATAAAGTTCGAAACTGGTTTTTTTGGCCATCGGCGGGGCAGGCGGGCTTTCGGGCGCGGCAACAAATCAATCTTGCCCCATTATGATTACGCGCCTGCACG
Organism: Radicibacter daui; assembly: GCA_030657355.1. Lineage (GTDB taxonomy): Bacteria > Pseudomonadota > Alphaproteobacteria > Radicibacterales > Radicibacteraceae > Radicibacter > Radicibacter daui. Next base: position 4,221,508 of record CP131056.1, on the reverse strand, counting down.
CTGGGCGAGCTTTTTATCAAGCGCAGAACAAAAAGCACGCTCCGGAAGCCGGAGCGTGCTTTTTAACCGGTGAATTCCGGGCGGATCAGGCGGCCTGAATGTCAGCAAGAAAACCGCCGACGGCCTGCTCCAGGTTCTGCTGCTCGCGCACCATCTCCTCGACCGCGCTGTTGACGGCGGTTGCCGCCTCGCCGGTCTGGCGGCTGGCATCGGCGACCGAGCTGATGGCGGTCGTCACTTCGCTGGCACCCTGGGCGGTCTGCTGGATGCCATTGGAGATTTCGCCAGTCGCCGCACCCTGCTCTTCCACCGCCGCGGCAATGGCCGAGCTGTCCTCGCTGATCTTGGCGATCGAGCGGGAGACGGTCTGGATGGCGCTGAGGGCGGAGTTGGTGCTGGACTGGATCTCCGAGACCTGATCGGAGATTTCCTGCGTGGCGCGGGCAGTGTGGCCGGCAAGGTTCTTGACCTCCTGCGCCACCACGGCAAAGCCCTTGCCGGCCTCACCGGCACGGGCGGCCTCGATGGTGGCATTCAGCGCCAGCAGGTTGGTCTGCTCGGCAATGCCGCGGATGAGCTCCACCACGTCGCCGATCTTCTGGGCGGAGGTAACCAGACCGTCGAAGGTGCGGGTGGTGCGCTCAACCTCGTCCACCGCATTCTTCGCGCCAGTAGCGCTTGTTGCGACGCGACTGCTGATCTCGCCGATAGAGGTGGAAAGCTCCTCCGTTGCCGCGGCAACCGTCTGCACATTGTTGCCGACACGGGCCGCGCTGCGGGTCGCCGCCTCGGCCTGGGTGCTGGAGCCGCTGGCGAGCGAGCCCATCTGCGAAGCGGTGCCCCGCAGGCCTTCCGTGGTGGCGCCGAAAGCGCCGAGCACACTGCGAACCGAGCTTTCGAACTTGCCGCACATCTCCTGCAGGCGTCGGCCCCGCTCGGCTTCACGGGCCTGGCGGTCGGCCGATTCGCGCGACAGGCGCCGGGCTTCAAGAGCACTGACACGCATGCTCTCAAGCGCCTTGTTCAACTGGCCCAGCTCATCGGGGTTGGTCGCCTTGTCGAGCGGCTGGTCGTATTGCTGCTTTGACAGTCGGGCGACGGCCTGCATGAGGCTGGAGATCGGCCGGGAGAAGCGCCGGCGTAGCGCCAGCATCGCGACAAGGCCAAGGCCGAGGGTAACCACCAGGGCGGCGGAGCTGATGAGGGCAATGGTCAGTGCCTTGTTGCGGGCGTGCGCCGCCACATCGATCGCCTTGTCGAGCGCCATGTAGGCCACCGCGACAACACTGTCGAAGGGGCCGTTGCACACAGCGGTGAAGGTGGCAGTATCGGCGGCCGGTTTGCCGCTGTTGTCGAAGCCGGCAACCCACGCATCCATCTGCTTCTGGGCATCGAAAGTGGCCGTGCGGGCGGCCCTGGCGGTGGCGAGCAGTTCGGGATCGACGCCGGGGCGCTGTAAAAACTCGTCCAGATTGACGAAGGCGGCCTTGTATACGGCGACGATACCTGTCCAGGCCGCCGCGGCATCGCCCATCGGCCTGCTGGTGGCGATGAAGGGTCGCAGGGCCGAGCACTGGGCCCCCAGCCGGTCGCGGACCTGCCAGGCCAGGCGGCGGACCTGCACGAACTCGGCGGCCGATGGATTCATCATGCGCAGGGCGTTGCTGAGACCGATGGTGCTTTCGCTGATCTGGGTTGAGACGGCGCGCAGTGCATCCTGCCAGGGCGCAATGGCCGCCGGACGGCGCTCACCGCGGGGCAGGGCCATCTGCTGATCGAGCAGCGTCTGGCTGGCCAGCATTTCATCCCATTTGCCCTTGGTCGCGGCGGCCATCTTCTTGTTCTCGGGCATGGCGTCGGTCTCGGCCATGATCTTGAGAGCCGTCTGATACTCCCCCGTCATCTTCGCCATTTCGGGATCGGTGAAGGCCTTGGGATCGTCATCCGAAATCACATGGGTCAGCATCGGGCCGGAATGGGCGCGCAGATTGACTGCCAGCTCGAACAGCGCACGGTCGGCGTTGGCGGCTTCCAGCGTATCGGAGGCGCGCAGCATGCTGTCCCAGGAGGAGGCTGCGATGAAGCCGACGGCGATGATGAGACCGGCGAGCATGATGCCCTGCAAGGTCGCAAGCAGGCGAAGCACGGAAGAGTGAAACATCGGGGATTTGCGCTTTCTGCCGGAGAGGCGGAGCATCCGACGGCCCGGCTTGTCGGCCAGCAGCTACCGGCGGTGAATATCCAGTTATTTCAATGGGAAGGCCCAATCTTTGGGCGATTGTGCGAGTTAATTGCCGCAACCAAGGTTATAGGTTTCCGGGCTGGGTAATAAAATTTGCAGTAAGTCGCGGAACCCTGTCGGCCAAAGAAAAAGCGCGGCCTGAAGCTCAGGCCGCGCTTTTTTAACTGACGGGAAGGGCGGGTCAGGCCGCCTGGATATCGGCCAGGAAACCGCCGACGGCCTGCTCCAGGTTCTGCTGCTCGCGCACCATCTCCTCGACCGCGCTGTTGACGGCGGTTGCCGCCTCGCCGGTCTGGCGGCTGGCATCGGCGACGGAAGCGATGGCGGTCGTCACTTCGCTGGTGCCCTGGGCGGTCTGCTGGATACCGTTGGAGATTTCGCCGGTCGCCGCACCCTGCTCTTCCACCGCCGCGGCGATGGCCGAGCTGTCCTCACTGATCTTGGTGATCGAGCGGGAGACGGTCTGGATGGCACTGAGGGCCGAGCTGGTGCTGGACTGGATCTCCGAGACCTGATCGGAGATTTCCTGCGTGGCGCGGGCAGTGTGGCCGGCGAGGTTCTTGACCTCCTGCGCCACCACGGCAAAGCCCTTGCCGGCTTCGCCGGCACGGGCGGCCTCGATGGTGGCGTTCAGCGCCAGCAGGTTGGTCTGCTCGGCAATGCCACGGATAAGCTCCACCACATCGCCGATCTTCTGGGCCGAGGCGACAAGGCCGTCGAAGGTGCGGGTGGTGCGCTCAACCTCGTCCACTGCATTCTTCGCGCCGGTGGCGCTGGTGGTAACACGGCGGCTGATCTCGCCAATGGAGGCAGAAAGCTCCTCCGTTGCCGCGGCAACCGTCTGCACGTTGCTGCCGACACGATCTGCGCTGCGCGAGGCGGCATCGGCCTGGGCGCTGGAGCCGCTGGCGAGCGAGCCCATCTGCGAAGCGGTGCCCCGCAGGCCTTCCGTGGTGGCGCCGAAAGCGCCGAGCACACTGCGAACCGAGCTTTCGAACTTGCCGCACATCTCCTGCAGGCGGCGGCCCCGCTCGGCTTCACGGGCCTGGCGGTCGGCCGATTCGCGCGACAGGCGCTGGGCGTCGAGAGCGCTGACACGCATTGCTTCCAGCGCTTCGCTCAGATGGCCGAGTTCGTCCGGATTGGCTGCCTGCTCCAGCGGCGTGTCGTACTGATGCTTGGAGAGGAGGGAGACAGCCTGCATCAGCTTCGAGATCGGGATCGAGAAGCGGCGACGCAGCGATACCAGCATGACGATGCCGAGGGCGATGGCGGCGACGAGGGCAACCGAGCTGCTGATGGCGATGACCAGCGCCTTGTGGCGGGCATTCGCTGCAACTGCGATGGCCTTGTCGAGCGCCATGTAGGCAATGTTGACGATGCTGTCGAAGGGGCTGTTGCAGACGGCGGTGAACTGGGTGGCCTCGACTGCCGGCTTGCCGCTGTTGTCGAAGCCGGCAACCCAGGCATCCATCTGCTTCTGTGCGTCGGCCGTAGCCGTACGGGCGGCCTGGAAGCCTGACGCGATTTCCGGATCGACGCCGTCGCGCTTCAGGAACTCATCCATGCTGGCAAGCGCGGCCTTGTAGACGGCGACCTGACCGTTCCATTCGGCGGCGCCCTCTCCCAGCGGCTTGCTGGCGGCAATGTAGGGACGCAGCGTCGAGCACTGGGCGCCGAAGCGATCACGCACCTGCCAGGCGAGGCGGCGGATCTGCACGAACTCGGCGGCGTAGGGGTCCATCATGCGCAGCGTGTTGCTGAGACCGACGGTGCTGTCGCTGATCTGGCTGGAAATGGCGCGCAGGGCGTTCTGCCACGGGGCAAAGGCGGCCGCGCTGCGCTGGGCCTTGGGCAGGGCCAGCTGGTCGTCGAGCAGCTTCTGCTTGGACTGCATGTCGGCCCATTTGGCCTGGGTTACCTCGACCATTTTTTCCCGCGCGGGCATGGCCTTGGTACCGGCCATGATCTTGAGGGCGGTTTCGTACTCCGTCTTCACCTTCTCCATCTCGGGATCGATGAAGCTATGCGGATCGTCATCCGAAATCGCATGAGTCTGCATCGGGCCGGAATGATTGCGCAGCCCCACGGCCAGCTGGAAAAGGGCCTGGTCTGCCTTGGCGGCGGTCAGCGTGTCGGAGGCGAGCAGCATGCGGTTCCACGAGGAAAGCGCAATGAAGCCGACTGCAACGATAAGGCCGGCGAGCATGACCCCCTGTAACGTTACAAGGAGGCGGAGAACGGAAGAGCGGAACATCTGGATCACTGCTTTCATGATGGAGAGCAAAGGGCATCCAGTGATCCGGGGACTTCCGGTCAGCGGGTGCCAGGCAAGTGCGTGCCGGACATAGTTTATAACAGGAACAAATTGTTATGCATTTATTTACCGTTTGCTATGCAGATCGATTTTAGAGATTTACGCATTTTCTAATAAAATTTGCGGTAAATACTTCGTCGGCTGATAATTACATCTTTTAGCGTATTGGTTGTCGCGACGCTTCCAAGCCCGACGCAAACTGCTATTTTGCCGCCTCATGGCATTCAAACTCAGACAGCTCCAGTACTTCATCGCCGTTGCCGATGCCGGCTCCATTTCCGGGGCGGCGCAGGCGCTTTCCATCTCCCAGTCCACCGTGACCGAGGCCGTAAAGGAACTGGAGGCGGATCTTGGCTTTGCGCTGGTGGAGCGGCATGGCCGGGGCATGAGCCTCAGCCACAAGGGGCGCCTCTTCCTGCGCCACGCCAACCGCATTCTGGAGACCGTGGCGGACGCAAGGCAGGCGCTGGCGGAGGAAGGCCCCTCGCAAAGCGGGGAGCTTCATGTCGGCGTCACCTCGCTGGTCGCGGGGTATGTCTTCTCCGACCTGCTGGCGCGCTATCGCCGCGCCAACCCCCTCGTTACTGTTTCGGCAGTAGAAGACAGCCGGGACTATTTGCAGCACCTGCTCATCAACGGCGAGCTCGATGTTGCCGTGATGGTGGTGCCGGATGGCGAGGTGGACTCGGCGCTTCAGGTCGAGCTGATCGGCGAGGAGGCCTATCAGGTGTGGCTGCCGCACGGCCACCGCCTTGCCCGCCTGCCGGAAGTGGCGCTGGCGGAGGCGGCGCGCGAGCCGCACATCGTGCTCTATCTCGACGAGATCGAGGAGACGACGCGGGCCTTCTGGACCGAACACGGCTTTCGCCCCCGTACGGCCTTTCGCACCCGCTCGGTGGAGGCGGTCCGCAGCCTGGTGGCGACGGGCGCCGGCATTACCATCCTGCCCACCCTCGTCTACCGCCCCTGGTCGCTGGAAGGTGATCGTATCGACGCGCGCCCGGCCTCGGAGCCGCTACCGCGCGTCAAGGTGGGGATCGTGTGGCGCAAGGGGGCGAAGCTCTCCGCTATCGCCCAGGATTTTGTCGAGATCGGCAAGCCGCAGCGGGGCGAGCGCGGAAAGGTATCGGAAAAACCGATATCTTCATTCTGAATTTCCGTCTGGCGAATGATGGCAGAAGCCCTTCATTCTAGGATCAGAAGCGGCCCGCAAGGTTACGGCTTGAAAACAAGCGCCAGGCAATGACCCGGCACGGCTGATCCCCGCGCGTGTCCTTCCTTCATATGGTTCCGACCGGAAATCTCATAACAGGGAGAGATTCATGCGGACGACTACCCGGATCGCGGCAACCGCCGCGCTCGCTGGCCTTGCGCTGGCTCTATCTTCCACTACCGCCGCCCATGCCGCCGGCATGATGACCTCGATCGGACCCGGTGAGGGCGAAGTCGATATCGTGGCCTGGGCCGGCTATATCGAGCGCGGCGAAACCGATGCGGCCTATGACTGGGTCACCGGTTTTGAAAAGGAAACCGGCTGCAAGGTGCAGGTGAAAACCGCCGGCACCTCCGATGAGATGGTCACGCTGATGAACCAGGGCGGTTTCGATCTGGTGACGGCGTCGGGCGATGCTTCATTGCGCATCATCGCCGGCAAGCGTGTCCAGCCGATCAACACGGCTCTCATCCCGTCCTGGTCCACGGTGGACGAGCGCCTCAAGAATGCGCCCTGGCACACGGTGGATGGCGTTCATTACGGCGTGCCCTACCAGTGGGGCTCCAACGTCCTCATGTACAATACCGACATCTTCAAGACCGCGCCCACGAGCTGGGATGTGGTGTTCAAGGCGATGGATTTGCCCGATGGCAAGCCCAACAAGGGACGGGTGCAGGCCTTTGACGGCCCGATCTACATTGCCGACGCCGCGCTCTATCTGATGGCGCATAATCCCGAGCTCGGCATCAAGGACCCCTATGAGCTGAACGAGCAGCAATATGCTGCCGCGCTCGACCTGCTGCGCGGCCAGCACGACATTCTCCAGCGCTACTGGCACGACGCCATGGTGCAGGTGGATGACTTCACCAATGAAGGCGTCGTGGCCTCTTCCTCCTGGCCGTTCCAGGTCAACCTGCTGAAGAGCGAAAGCAAGCCGGTTGCCAGCACCATCCCCTCCGAAGGGGCAACGGGCTGGGCCGATACCACGATGATGCATGTGAGCGCGCCGCATCCGAATTGCGCCTATCTGTGGATGGAGCATTCGCTTGAGCCCAAGCTGCAGGGTGACCTTGCCGCCTGGTTCGGCTCCGTGCCGGCGGTGCCGGCGGCCTGCAAGGGCAACGAACTGCTGGGCGACGAGGGCTGCGCCACCAATGGTGCCGGCGATTTCGACCGCATCCATTTCTGGCGCACACCGGTTGCCTCCTGCGCAAGCCAGGGCACCTGCGTCGGATATAGCCGCTGGGTGAGCGATTACATCGCCATCCTCGGCGGGCGCTGACGCCAGCGCCCCAAAGGATGAGGGCCGGCTGTCCCTTCCCGGCAGCCGGCCCTCATCCCTCTCTTTGCCTTACATGACAAAGTAACAGGAACAAGCATGACCGAACCGGCCGTCAGCTTTGCGGGCGTGTCACGCCATTTCGGAACCATCCGTGCTGTCGATGGCGTCGATCTGGAAATCGCACCGGGCGAGTTTTTCGCCATGCTGGGCCCGTCGGGTTCGGGCAAGACCACCTGTCTGCGTCTTATCGCCGGTTTCGACCAGCCGACCGACGGGTCGATCCGCATCTTTGGCGAGGCGGTGGAGGGCGTGCCGCCCTATCGGCGGGCGGTGAACACCGTCTTTCAGGACTATGCGCTTTTTCCGCACATGAGCGTCGCCGACAATGTGGCCTACGGCCTTATGGTGCGGGGCGTTGGCAAACGCGCCCGGCGGGAGAAGGCCGAGGAGATGCTCTCCCTCGTCAAGCTTTCCGGATTCGGCGACCGCAAGCCGGCGCAGCTTTCCGGCGGCCAGCGCCAGCGCGTTGCCCTTGCCCGTGCGCTGATCAACGCGCCGAAGGTGGTGCTGCTGGATGAACCGCTGGGTGCGCTCGATCTCAAGCTGCGCGAGGAAATGCAGGTCGAGCTGCGCACGCTGCACCGGCAGCTGGGCCTGACCTTCGTCTTTGTGACGCATGACCAGGGCGAGGCGCTTTCCATGGCCGACCGCGTCGCCGTCTTCAATGACGGGCGCATCGTGCAGGTGGGAACGCCGACGGAAATCTACGAGCAGCCGCGCACGCGCTTCGTTGCCGATTTTGTCGGCTCTTCCAACGTGATCGAGGCTGCCCTGCTCTCCACCCTCGGCGTAAGCGCCAGGGGCGCGGCAAGCCTCCGGCCCGAGCGCATCAGGATCTGTGCGTCGGTGGTCGAGGTACCGGAAGGCTGGCTCAGCCTCAGCGCTACCGTGGCGGATGTGCTCTATCAAGGTGCCGTGCGCCGGGTGGTTACCCAGCTTGCCGGTGGCGGGCGTATTGCCGTGAGCGATGCGGCGCACGGCGCTGTCAGCGTTGCTCCCGGCGCGCAGGCGATCCTTGCCTTTGAGCCGGCGGCGCTGCACTGGCTGGAGCAGGCCTGATGGCAAGGCCGCTCTCCTCCCTCACTGCCGATCTGCCGCCTTTGCCGGACGGGCCGCTGCGGCGTCTGTCGGACTTTGTGCTGCGGCGGCGCTGGCTGGTGCTGGCGGTGCTGCTGGCGCCGCCGATGTTCTGGCTCGGTGCCGTCTATCTGGGCGCATTGGCAACGCTTCTGGCGCAGTCCTTCTTCTCGCTCGACGAGTTCTCCGGCCTCGTCGTCCACGAGTTCACGCTCTCCACCTATGCCCAGCTGTTGAGGCCGGCCAATCTCGATGTGGTCGTGCGCACCGTGGTCATGGCGGCGAGCGTAACGGTGGCAAGTGCCGTCATCGCCTTTCCCATCGCCTATTACGCTGCGCGGTATGCCCACGGGCGCATGAAGGCGGCCTTCTATCTGCTGGTGATGCTGCCGCTATGGTCCAGCTATCTGGTGCGCGTCTATGCATGGAAGCTGATCCTCGCCAAGGAAGGCGTCATCACCTGGGCGGCCGAGGCCACGCATACCACTGGCCTTATCAATTGGCTGCTCTCGATCCCTGGCATCGGCGGGCCGTCGCTGTCGGTCAGCTATATCGGCACCTTCATCGTCTTCGTCTATCTCTGGGTGCCCTACATGATCCTGCCGGTGCAGGCGGCGCTGGAGCGGGTGCCGGCCTCGCTGCTGGAAGCTTCCGCCGATCTCGGCGCTGCACCGGGGCGCACGCTGCGTTCCGTCATCCTGCCGCTCGCCATGCCGGGCGTGGCCGCCGGGTCGATCTTCACTTTCTCGCTGACGCTGGGCGACTATATCGCGCCGCAGATCGTGGGGCCTTCCACGCTCTTTATCGGGCAGGTCGTCTATATCCAGCAGGGTACGGCCGGCAACATTCCGCTGGCAGCCGCCTTCTCGGTGGTGCCCATCGTCATCATGGCGGTCTATCTCGCCATCGTCCGCCGCATGGGGGCCTTCGATGCGCACTGACAAGGCCGGCTGGCCGCTCAAGCTTGCCGCAGGGGCAGGCATCGCCTTCCTGCATCTGCCGCTGCTCTTCATCCTCGCCTATGCCTTCTCTACGGAGGAGAAGAGCTACCAGTGGCCGCTGCCGGGCCTCACGACCAAATGGTTCGGTGTTGCCTGGGGGCGTCAGGATATCTGGGATGCGCTGACGCTCTCCGTCGAGATCGCCGCCATTTCCACTGCCATTGCGCTGGTGCTCGGCACGCTGGCGGCGGGCGGCCTTGCGCGGGCGAAATTCTTCGGGCGGGAGACGCTGTCGCTGCTCATCATCCTGCCCATTGCCTTGCCTGGCATCGTCACCGGCATCAGTCTGCGCACGGCCTTTGGCGCTGCCGACATTCCGTTTTCGGTGCTGACCATCGTGCTCGGCCACGCCACCTTCTGCATCGTGGTGGTCTACAACAATGCCGTGGCACGCCTGCGCCGCACCTCGCCCTCACTCATCGAGGCGTCGATGGATCTGGGCGCCGATGCGTTCCAGACCTTCCGCTATGTGCTGCTGCCTACGCTCGGCACCGCGCTTCTGGCCGGCGGCATGCTGGCCTTCGCCCTTTCCTTTGACGAGGTGATCGTCACCACCTTCACCGCCGGTCAGCAGGAAACCCTGCCGATCTGGATGCTGACGGAACTGATCCGCCCGCGTCAGCGGCCGGTCACCAATGTGGTGGCGGTGTTCGTCATCTTGGTGACGCTGCTGCCCATCCTCGCCGCCTATTACCTGACCCGCGATACGGCCGAAACGGCCGGCAGCGGCAAATGACCCGACAGACGCGATAAGAACAGGGAGCCCTTCCATCATGAGCAAAGCAGCCGTAAGCGACATCAGCATGCTGATCGGTGGCGCCTTTGAAACCGGCAGCGAAGAGGCGGAGACCCTCTACGCCCCGCGCACCGGCGCCGTGATCATGGATATGCCGGAGGCTTCCGCCGCGCAGATCGACAAGGCCGTGGCCGCCGCCGGCAAGGCCTTTCTTACCTGGTCGCGCACCACGCCGGTGGAGCGCTCGGGTTATCTGCTGCGCCTCGCCCAGGCCATCGAGGATGCGGCCGAGGATTTTGCCCGGCTGGAAGCGCTCAATTGCGGCAAGCCCTATCCGGCGGTGCTGCGCGATGAGATCCCGGCGGTAGTGGATGTGTTCCGCTTCTTTGCCGGCGCCGTGCGCACGCTGCCGGGGCAGGCGGCGGGCGAATATCTGCCGGGCCATACCTCGATGATCCGGCGCGATCCCATCGGTGTCGTCGCTTCTATCGCACCGTGGAACTATCCGCTGATGATGGCGGCCTGGAAGGTGGCGCCGGCGATTGCAGCGGGCAACTGCGTGGTGCTGAAACCGTCCGAACAGACGCCGCTGACCACGCTGAAACTCGCCAAAGTCGCGGCCGATATCCTGCCGGAAGGTGTGTTCAACGTCATCGTCGGGCGCGGCGGCAGTGTCGGTAACACGCTCATCAACCATCGCGGTGTCTCCATGGTGTCGCTGACGGGCGATGTGGCGACGGGCAAGAAAGTGCTGGCTGCAGCGGCCCAGTCGGTCAAGCGCACACATCTGGAACTGGGCGGCAAGGCGCCGGTCATCGTGTTTGATGACGCCGATCTTGATGCCGTGGTCGAGGGGGTGCGCACCTTCGGTTATTACAATGCCGGGCAGGACTGCACGGCGGCCTGCCGGCTTTATGTCGGCGACAAGCTCTATGAAAAGCTGGTGGCTGATCTTTCTTCCGCCGTCTCCGGCATTGCCTATGGCCGCGAGGATGACGCGGAAAACGAGATGGGTCCGCTCATCTCCCGCCGCCAGCGCGACCGGGTGGCGAGCTTTGTCGAACGGGCAAGCGAGCTGAACCATATCGAGATCACCACCGGCGGCGGTGTCGCCGACGGCAATGGCTTTTTCTACAAGCCGACCGTGGTGGCGGGCGCGCTGCAGAGCGATGAGATCGTGCGGCGTGAGGTGTTTGGCCCTGTTGTCTCCGTCACCCGCTTTTCTGACACCGAAGAGGCCATCTCCTGGGCCAATGACAGCGACTACGGCCTTGCCTCATCGGTGTGGACGCAGGATGTCTCCCGCGCCATGGCGGTGGCGGCGCGGCTTCAGTATGGCTGCACCTGGGTTAACACCCACTTCATGCTGGCCAATGAGATGCCGCATGGCGGCTTCAAGCAGTCCGGTTACGGCAAGGACCTCAGCCAGTACGCGCTGGAGGACTACACCGTGGTGCGCCATGTGATGGTCAAGTTCGCCTGAGGCATCAGCGACGGGGGAGGCCGAAGGCGGGAGCCCGGGCGATAATTATCGCCCGGGCTTTCCTTTTTCAGGGTTTTGTTCCGGCGGAGCGGATCACATCCCAGCGCGCCAGTTCATGGGCGATGGAGCGGTCGATGAGCAGGCGCCAGACCGGTTCGGCAATTTGGTCAGAGAGCCCCGCAATAGTGCCATGCGCCTTGACCTTGGCCACGACATCCTCGATGCGCGCGGCGTCATAAACCTGGTCCCGGCTGGGCTTGATGCGGGCTGCCGCATCCATATAGCGCTGGCGTACCGCCAGCAGCTCAACCAGCTGGCGGTCGAGAGCATCGACGCCGCGCCGCACCTCGGCCATGGTGGTGCAGTCTTCGGGCGGCAGGGCTGTTTCGCTCATCGGCTTGGGTCCGGCATTGACGGTTTCTGGTGCCCTTCCTGCACGAGCCTTATGGCTCCTGCAAGGCTGCGAGGGGATTTGCCACGCGCCGTTTTTGCCGGCTGGACGAGGGCGGCGCGGCCATCCTAAGCTGCGGGTGATTTGTATAGACTTAATAAGGTGGGCGGAGAGGGAAATGGCGGAGCTGCATCAGATCGTCGCCGGGCTGGGCGCGGATATCACCGTTCTGGGGCCGGACGATCTGGCGTCTCGCGATCCGGGCTGGGACGGTGCCAATCTCGGCGCCTCTGCCCTTGCCATGCCGGCAAGCACCGAAGCGGCCGCCCGCCTAGTGCGCTGGTGCGCGGAAAACAATGTGCAGATGGTCTCGCAGGGCGGGCGTACCGGCCTTACCGGCGCTGGACGGTCAGCTAAAGGGCAGGTCATCCTCTCCACTGCCAAACTGGCGGCCATCCATGAGATCGATCCGCTGGAACGGGTGGCCGTGGTCGGGGCGGGCGTGACATTGCAAGCCCTGCAGGAAGCGTGCGCGCCCCATGGGCTGGAGCCCGGTATCGACCTTGCCGCCCGCGGCTCCGCCACCATCGGCGGCATGCTCTCCACCAATGCCGGCGGCATTCTGGCCTTTCGCAACGGCGTGATGCGGCACCGGCTGCTGGGTATCGAGGTGGTGCTTCCCGATGGCAGCGTGATGACGGACCTGACGCGGGTGGTGAAGACCAGCGCGGGTTATGACCTCAAGCATCTCTTCGTCGGGGCGGAAGGTACGCTGGGTTTTATCACCCGCGCCGTGCTCAAGCTGGATGCGCTTATTGCCGGTCGGGCTTCCGCCATGGTCGGTGTCAAGGATGCCGCATCCGCGCTCCGGATCATCCGCCACTTCCTCGGCCTCAGCGGGGTGCAGCTCTGCGGGGCGGAGCTGATGTGGCAGGATTTTGCGCGTTTCAACGCGACGGCGCATGGCGTTGCCGCCGGGCAGATGCCGCTCGATGCTCCGGCCGTGCTGCTGCTGGAGCTGGCTTCCGGCGATGGTGACAGTGCGCGGGAAATGCTGGAGGAGGGGCTGGGTGCCCTTTGGGGCGAGGCCGGCATCCTCGATGCTGTCGTGGCGCAGTCGCTCGACCAGCGCGACCGGCTGTGGCATCTGCGCGAGGATACCGAGACCATCTATCGGCATTATCCGGGGGCGGCGTCCTATGACGTCTCCGTGCCGGCATCGCTCTGCGATGCCTATGTGGCGCGCATCCGGGAGGGTTTTGCCGCCATCGATCCGGCGCTGAAGCCTTATGTCTTCGGCCATATCGCCGACGGCAATCTGCACATCATCTTCAACCGGCCGGGTACGCTGGATGATGAGTTGTCAGCCAGAGTGGATGAGGTGCTCTACACCGGCCTTGCCGGGCAGGGCGGCAGCTTCTCTGCCGAACATGGCGTGGGCATCAAAAAGCGCCGGGCCTACGAGCTTTATGCCGACCCGGTAAAACGGGCCGTCGCACGCTCGATCAAGCAGACGCTCGATCCGAAAAACCTGTTCAATCCTGGCAAGGTGGTAGCGCTTTAAGGGGGGGCTGGATGGCATCTTGGTCAGATGTGGCACCGAACTCCTTTACGGCAAATGTAATGAAGCTGCGCAAACGCGGCGTCATACGCTGGTCGCGGTAATACAGCAGTGACATGGGCCGTTCCCTTAGTTTCCAATCCGGAAAAAGCTGAATCAGGCGGCCGGCATTCACGTCCCTTGCAAGCAGGCTCTCGGGTTGCATGACAACACCAAGGCCAGCACAAGCGGCATTACGCAGTGCTGGACCGCTGTTGACGCTGATTTTGTAGCGTGGCCTTACCGTTACGGTTTCCCCGCCTTTTGATAGTCGCCAAGGCGAAAGCTTCGAGGCTGTAAAGCCCACCATATCAAGCTTTGCCAGATCGGCGGGGTGTGCGGGCACCGCTGCTCGTGCGAGATATTCAGGGGACGCGCAGATCATCATTCTGTAAGGCATTAGTCGGCGCGCGATCAGTCGATTGTCGGGCAAGACGCCAATCCGAAATGCAAGATCGAAGCCCTCCTCCACCAGATCGACAGTCCGGTCAGTGAGGACGAGATCCAGAGTAACGTTAGGGGCGGTATCACTATACCGTCCCACAACCGGAATCAGGGATTCTGTTCCAAAGCTGACCGGTGCAGTAATCCTCAACAATCCGCGCGGTACGCTTTGCTGTATTTCGGCTTCCTTCTGAGAGGCGGTCACGCGTTCAAGAATGTCCCGACATTGCTCGAAATAACTTGAGCCGAAATCGGTGAGGCTTTGCCGACGTGTCGTCCGGTTGAGAAGTCGTGTCCCGAGTTGTGCCTCCAGTGCGGCGACGTGCTGCCCTACCATCGCAGCGGACATGCCAAGCTGCCCGGCTGCAGCGCTCATCGAGCCTGCCTGTACCGCTGCCACAAAGGCGTGCATGGAGCGAAAGAGATCCATTCAAAAGCCCTGCTTTCATATTATGAAAGAGTTTTCATTATTATGATGATTTTAGTGGGGAATTATAACATTGCGCACACACATCTGAAGGGACAGGGCATGGCGCAGTTACGATTTTCGCAGAAGACTATTCTTGTCACCGGCGCTGGGACGGGTATGGGGCGCGAAGTGTCTCTTCGTCTGGCGCGGGAGGGGGCAAAGCTCGTTCTGGTTGGTCGCCGTCGGGAGCCGTTGGAGAAGCTGGCGGAAGATGTTACGGCGCTCGGCAGCGCTGCCTTGGTTCAGGGCTGTGACATTGCAGATTCCAATGCTGTTCGTGCGATGGCGACTGAGGCTGTTGCATGGAGTGGGCGTCTGGATGGGCTCTTTGCGAACGCTGGCGTGCTGGGCACCTTCAATGCACTCGCCGAGACTGATGAGAGCGATCTTGATGCGTTGATCGCGACCAATCTGCGCGGCACCTTCCTAACGCTAAGATACTGTCTGCCGGCACTTGAAGGAGGCGCCATCGTTATCAACGCCTCATGGACGGCGAGTGGTGGCGTAATGCCCGGTGTAGGCGCTTACGCGAGCACGAAGGGCGCTTTGCTGGCCATGATGCGGACGCTTGCTGTTGAGCAGGGGCCGCGAGGCGTCCGGGTCAACGCCCTCAACCCGGGCATCATCCTCACGCCCATGGCAGATGCCTTGCCGCCGGATGTGGCGGCTAAATTGGCAGCACATACGGCATTGAAGCGCAACGGGAGGCCCGAAGATGTTTCTGGAACGGTCGCCTGGCTGCTTTCGGAAGATGCCGCTTTTGTAACAGGGCAGGAAATTACAGTGGATGGCGGCTTTACCCTGGGTGGTCTGCGGTTGTGATTTCCAACTTTTGACAGCCTAGTTGGAAGATGGCACAAACCGGGCGACAAGATCATAAAGGTCGCCTGGGAAGCGGGTGACGACGCGGGTGATGGTCTCTCCGCCGCGCCAGGTCTGGCGGGTAACGACGAGGCAGGCCGTGCCGCTGTCGATGTCGAGATCGCCGGCAAGGGCGGCATCGGCGTTGATGGCGCTGATACGGTGCTCCGCCTCGTTCCACGGCACGTGATGCAGAAGCCATGTGCCGGGCGGCTCGACAGCAAAATCGATGGTCTCGGCTTCGGGCACCTGGGTCAGGTTGATGTGCCGGTCCTCGATGGCGAAGGGGCGGCCATTGGCGAAGTGACGGCAGGTGAGCGTCAGCAGCGCCGTGCCGGGCGCAATGCCCAGCAACGTTGCTTCCGCAGGCCCGGCCGGATGGCTCAGGCGCTGTGTCAGCTCGAAGCGGTAATCCTGCCCGCGTTGCTGGATCTCGGCCTGGATGTCATGGATTTCGAGTACTGCGGACTGTACGCGCGGGCGGCTGACAAAGCTGCCGGCCCGGCGGCGTCGCTCGATGAGCCCGGCTTCGGCAAGGGCCGACAGGGCCTTGTTCACCGTCATGCGCGCGCAGCCATATTCGGCCATCAGTTCATGCTCGAAGGGGATGCGGTATCCGGGCGGCCAGGTGCCGGAGAGGATGCGCGCCTCGATATCGGCGCGGATGCGCTGGTGCAGCGGCAGCGAGAGGCGGTCACGGCCCGATGCGGTGCCCTCGGCGGCAGCGCCCTGTGACATCGTCATGCCTCTCCTTTCCGGCCGCAAGACGCCCACTGGACAGGCGGCCCGTTCTGAATTTATGTATAGACAAATAAACGGCGACTGCCAAGCGGCAATGCTGCGGTGCCAAAGTGTTCCGTGCCTGCCGCCGCCCTGCAAGTCCACCTGTCTTTCGAGGAGAGCCCGATGTCCGCCAGTGCCCCGTCCCTGATTACCCTGACCCCCGGTTCAGTCCCGCTGGCCCAGTGGCGGGCAATCTATGAGGGTGCGGGCGCGAAGCTGGATGCGGCGGCCCTGCCGGCCATCGAGCGCAGCGCGGCCACCGTGGCGGCCATCGTCGCCAAGGGCGAGCCGGTCTATGGTATCAATACCGGCTTCGGCAAGCTGGCGAGCGTGCGCATCCCGGCCGTCGATCTGGAAAGGCTCCAGCGCAATATCGTGCTCTCCCACGCTGCCGGCACCGGTGAGCCGATGCCGGAAAACATCGTGCGGCTGATGATTGCCCTGAAGCTGGCGAGCCTCGGCCAGGGCGCTTCGGGCGTAAAGCCTTCCACCATCGCCATGCTGGAAGCGGTGCTCGCCAAAGGGCTGACGCCGGTGGTCCCGGCGCAGGGCTCCGTCGGCGCCTCGGGCGATCTCGCCCCGCTCTCGCACATGACGGCGGCGCTGCTGGGGGTTGGCGACATTTTCATCGGCGGCGCGCGCAAGCCGGCTGCAGAGGCGCTCAAGGAAGCGGGGCTCTCCCCGCTGGTGCTGGGTCCGAAGGAGGGCCTTGCCCTTCTCAACGGTACGCAGTTCTCGACCGCCTATGCGCTGGCCGGCCTGTTTGAAGCCGAGCGGCTGATGCAGTCCGCCCTCGTGGCCGGTGCACTTTCCACCGACGCCGCCCGCGGTTCCGACGCGCCGTTTGACCCGCGCATTCATGAGCTGCGCCGCCACCGCGGCCAGCGCGAGACGGCGGCCTCGCTGCGCGAGTTGATGGTCGGCAGCGCCATCCGCGCCTCGCATCTGGTGGGAGACGAACGGGTGCAGGACCCCTATTGCCTGCGCTGCCAGCCGCAGGTGATGGGCGCCGCGCTCGACGTGCTGCGCCATGCGGCAAGCCTGCTGGAGACGGAAGCCAATGGCGTCTCCGACAATCCGCTGATCTTCTCGGCCGAGGGTGAAGCCCTTTCCGGCGGTAACTTCCACGCCGAGCCGGTGGCTTTTGCTGCTGACATGATTGCCATGGCGGTATGCGAGATCGGCTCCCTTTCCGAGCGGCGTATTGCCATGCTGGTGGATCCGGCGCTTTCCGGCCTGCCGGCCTTCCTAACCCCCAAGCCCGGCCTCAACAGCGGCTTCATGATCCCGCAGGTGACGGCAGCGGCGCTGGTGTCGGAAAACAAGGGCCGTGCCTTCCCGGCCAGTGTCGATTCGATCCCGACTTCGGCCAACCAGGAAGATCATGTGTCGATGGCCGCCCACGGTGCGCGCCGCCTGCTGACCATGACCGCCAATGCCACGGCGGTGATCGGCATCGAGATGCTGGCCGCGGCGCAGGGCTGCGATTTCCACTCCGGCCTTGCCTCGAGCCCGGCGCTGGAGCGGGTACGTGCCACGCTGCGCAAGGCGGTGCCGCATCTGGATGACGACCGCCATTTCCACCCGGATATGGAAGCCGCCATCGCGCTGGTACGTTCGGGTGCGTTCGTCGAGGCGGCCGGCGCCGGAATGCTGCCGGCGATCAGCGCCTAAAGTTCGATTTCCACAGGGCCGGCGGGGCGGGAGCAGCACACCAGCAGTGTGCCCGCTTCCGGCGGCTCCAGCGGTTCTTCGAAGTAGCGCACCTCGCCTTTGACAAGGCGGGTAAGGCACATGCCGCATACGCCCGCCCGGCAGCTGAAATTGGCGTTGATGCCAACCTGCTCGGCAAGGTCGAGCAGGGAGTGCGTGCCCTCCTGCCAGAGGGCGGTTTTGCCTGACCGGGTAAAGCGCACCTGGCAGCTTTCCGGCTCGGTTTCCGGGGCGCTGGCAAGGGCGGCATCCACCGGAGCGGGGGCCTTTTCTTCCGCCTCTTCCAGCAAGGTGGTCGGGCCGAAGAATTCGGTATGGATGCGCGCGCGCTCGATGCCGAGGCCGCGCAGGGCGGCGTGCACAGCCTTCATGAAGGCGGGTGGGCCGCAGAGATAGACCTCGTAATCATCGAGCGGCAGCAAGGACTGCAGCAGGGCGCGATCGACGGTGCCGGTGCTGTCGCAGCGTCCGGCTTCCAGATCCTCCGGTGCCGGCGAGCGATAGCGGATATGGCAGGAAAGGCCGGATCGGCTGGCGGCAAGGCGGCGAACTTCCCCGCCAAAGGCATGCACGCTGCCGGTTTCGGCCGCATGGATGAACCATGCCTTGCGTGCCGTGGCTTCCGGTTCGCTGGCAAGGGCGTGGAACATGGCCAGAAGCGGCGTGGCGCCGACACCGCCGGCAATCAGCACTACCGGGCGTCGGTTATCACTTTGGAGGATGAAGTCGCCGCGTGGTCCCGTTGCCTCAAGAGTGCTGCCAATGGTCACGCGCTCATGCAGCCAGGAGGAGCCGCAGCCGGGCGGCAGGTGCGGCGCATCGGAGGGCGGGCCTTCGTGCTTTACGGCAATGCGCAGGCTGTCTGAACCCTGCGGGCAGCACAGGCTGTAATTGCGCATAACAAATTCGCCATTTTGGCCGGCGGGCAGGCGCAGTACCAGAAACTGGCCGGGCGCGAAGGCGGGCAGGGACCCGCCTTCTGCCGGAACCAGCTCGAAGGAGCGGATGGTGCTGCTTTCCTCATGGATGGCGCTGACCCGGTAGCGCCGGAACGGCAGGCTGTTCACTCGGCAGCGGCCTTCTGGCCGGCTTCGGTCTCGATCATCTGCTGTACGCGGCGGCGGAAGCGCAGCGGGCCGGCATCAATGGCAAGGTCGATATTGGGGCTGCGCTTGTCATTCATGCCCTTCTGTACGGCATTCAGCACCAGCCGGTCTTCCTCGAACGCGGCCTTCACGGCCACGGCAAAGGCGGCGGAGACGGCCTCGTCGCCGGGGGCGAAGTTGCGCATCTGGAACCAGAAATAGCGCGTCACGCCCTCGCTCACCGGGGTCATGAAATTATAGCTGTCCATCAGGAAGGTATCGGGGTGCAGAACGCCCTCCGGCCCGCCGGTACCCGCAGGGGTAAAGATGGCCTTGATGATGGCATGGCTGGGGAAGCGCACTTCATAATGCTGCTGGCGGTCCGTCAGCCCCTTGAACTTCACGAACGGAGCATAGAAGGGGGCAACCTCGTCGCCCAGCATCCAGCGGGAGACCACGACACCGTCGTCATTGACCCTGGTTGACAGCGCCGTCTGCTCGCAGCCCGCGCTCGCGAAGGAAGACTGGTGAACCCAGGCGACGTGGGAGGGATCGAGCAGATTGTCGGTCACGAAGAAATAGCTGCACTCGACCGTCATGCTGTCGGGCTTCGTGGTGCCCCAGTCGGGATTGTCCCACTGCTCGACCTTGAAGATGAGGTCGGGGTTGGCAAGCTCCGGCGCGCCCATCCAGATCCACAGCAGGCCATAACGGTCCTCCACGGGATAGCTGCGAACCTTTGCGCCCGGCGGAATGCGGTCGCTGCCCGGGGCGCGGGTGCAGCTGCCCGAGCAGTTGAAGGTGAGGCCATGATAGCCGCATTCGACCTCGTTGCCCTTCAGGCGGCCCATGGAGAGCGGCAGTTTGCGATGGGGACAGGCATCCTCCAGCGCCACGGCCTTGCCGTCCTCGCGGCGGTAAAGCACCACCGCCTCGTCCAGAATGGTCGTCGCTTTCAGCGAACGGTCTATGTCGCCGGAGATGGCGGCGACGTACCAGACATTTTTCAGGAACATGGATCAGGCTCTCCGGCGGGCGGGCAATGGGTAGCGGCAGCGTCCTTATGATTATTGGCAAAAACTGTGCGCGTTTGGCGCGGATCCCGATAGGGGATGTGCGTTGAATTCTGATTTAGATAATCTAAAACGTTGATAACGATTAAGCAGGCCGCTGATGGTTTTGCGATACCGGCGATAGCGATAGCGGAAACCTTTCAGGAAATGGCGCAGCTTCCCCCTCTCCGGGCCGTTCAGGTGTTCGCGGCGGTCGGCCAGACCGGCAGTATTACTGGCGCCGCGCGCGAACTTGGTATTTCCGCGGGCGCGGTATCTCAGCAGATCAAGCTGCTGGAAGGGGCGCTGGGTGTTCGCCTGCTGGAGCGGCGCGGCAAGGGCGTGGTGCTGACGCTCTGGGGAGCCGCCTATCATGACGGGGTGGTGGCCGCGCTCCATCGCCTGACCAAGGCCGGGGAGGAACTGGAGCGGCTGCGTTCGGAGGCGGGCCTCACCATCTCCACCCTTTCGTCACTGGCGACCAAATGGCTGGGGCCGGCGCTCTTCGACTGGCGCCAGCAGCAGGGGGAAATCGCCATCCATCTTATCGGTAGCGAAGCCGAGCCCAGGCTTGGTAGCGACCCGGTGGATTTTCGCGTCTCCTACGGGCACCGCATCCGCCAGTATCAGCATGCGGCGGTTCTTTTTACCGATCAGGTCGTGCCTGTTTGTGCCCCCGGCCTGCTTGCCGGACGCACTCTCGCCGCCCCGCGCGAGATACTGGAGTATCCGCTGATCGGCATCGACTGGATGGGAGAGTTCCTGCCGCCGCCGGGCTGGGCGCAATGGTTTGCGGCGCTGGGGCTGCCGGTGGGGCGGGTGGCGCCCGGCATGTCGTTTTCACTCTCCAGCGTCGCCATCGATGCCGCAGTGGCAGGCCGCGGCTTCGTGCTGGGCCAGCTTTCCATGGTGGCGGAAGATCTGGCCGCCGGGCGGCTCATGGTGCCGTTCGATCACCGGCTGCCGGTGCCGGAGCCTTATTTTCTTGCCTGGGACATGGCCGCGCTCGACCGTCCGCTGGGGCGGGCACTGCATAGCTGGCTGCTGGCTCTCGGCCGCCAGCAGGGGCTGACGGCCGCCATGCCGATAACAGAGCTTGCCGCGCCTAGATGAGCGTGGCGGCGCCGCGGTCCAGATAGGTATCGAGGAACTGGTCGATGCGCGGATGGCGGGGTTTGCCGAACACTTCCGTCGGCGAGCCCTCCAGCAGCACCTTGCCCTGATCGAGAAACACGATCTTGCTGCCGACGGAGGCGGCAAAACCGATCTCGTGCGAGACGACAAGCATGGTCATGCCGTCATCTGCCAACTGGCGCATGACGTTCAGCACCTCGCCGGTCAGCTCCGGGTCGAGGGAGGAGGTGGGTTCGTCAAACAGCATGATGCGCGGATCGAGCGCCAGCGCCCGGGCGATGGCGACGCGCTGCTGCTGCCCGCCAGAAAGCTGCGCCGGATAATGCCCGGCACGATGGCCAAGGCCGACACGCTCCAGCTCGCGGGTGGCGCGGGCCTCGGCATCGCTGCGGCTCATCCCGCGCACCGTCACCAGCGCCTCGGCCACGTTGCCAAGGGCCGTCATGTGCGGCCAGAGATTGAACTGCTGGAACACCATGCCGATGCGAGAGCGCACGGCGCGCACCTCGGCCTGCGGCAGGCGGATGCGGTTGCCGCCGGGGCCCATGGCAAAACCAAGCGCCTCGCCCTCGATGGAAATCAGGCCGTTGGTCGCTTCTTCCAGAAAGGCGATGCAGCGCAGAAGCGTGCTCTTGCCCGAACCGGAAGGGCCGATGAGGCAGGTAACCTCGCCGCTGGCGAACTCCAGATCGATGCCGTGCAGCACCTCTGTCTCGCCGTAGCTCTTGGTGAGGCCCGAAATACGGATGGCAGGGACGGTGCTGTTCATCAGTTGGCGAACCTGTATCTGGAAAGCTTGGCCTCGGCCCAGCGCCCGGCACGGCCGGTCACCTCGACAAGGAACCAGTAGAAGAGGGCGAGCAGGGTCAGCGCCTCGACAAAGGCATAGTACTGCGAGCCGATGACGCTGGTGACCATGGTGAGCTCAGGCACCGTGATGGTGGAGAGTACGGCCGTTTCCTTGATGAGGATGACGGCGATGTTGACGCTGGGCGGCAGCACCAGCAGCGCCATTTCCGGCAGCAGGATACGGCGCACCGTCTGCCAGCGGGTCAGGCCCACACATTCCGCCGCCTCGATATGGCCAACAGGCACGGCTTCGAAGCCGGCGCGGAAGACCTCGCTGAAATAGGCGGCGCCATAGATGACGAGGCCGATGAGACCGGTCGGCGTTTCCGTCAGCGAGATGCCGATGAAGGGGCCGCCATAATAGAGCAGGAAGATCTGCACCAGAAACGGCGTGCCGCGCATGATGGCGACATAGACGCCAAGCACGCTGGCGATGAGCCGGCCGCCATAACGTCGGGCGACGGCGACAAGAAAGCCGAGCACGATGCCGCCGGCGGTGCTGACCGCCCACAGCCAGCAGGTGGTCCAGAAACCGGCAAGGATGTCGGGGAGATTCTGCCAGATGATGCTGAGGTCGAAACTCATGGGTGCCGTTACCTCCGTGCCCATTTCTGGCGGCGCTCGTAAAGCGCGCCGATACCGGCGACGATGGCGCAGATGATGAAGTAGAGAAGACCCGCCGAGGCGAAGATGGGAATCGGCCGGTAGGTGCTGGAGGCCAGATCCTGCGCCATGCGCGTCAGCTCGACGATGCCGACCACGGAGACCAGCGAGGACGCCTTCAACAGCAGCACCGCTTCATTGATGATGGCGGGCAGCGTCAGGCGCAGGGCGATGGGTGCGCGGATACGGCGGAAGGTCTGGAAATGGCTGAAGCCGCACATGTCGGCTGCTTCCAGCAGGCCACGCGGTACAGCGCCGAAGCCAGCGCGCAGATTTTCCGCCTGATAGGCTGCCGTGCAGAGCGAGAGGCCGACAATGGCCGCCGTGGTGCTGGAGACATTGATGCCAAGCGCCGGCATCAGGTGATAGATCAGCAGCAGCTGGACCAGCAGCGGTACGCCGCGAAAGAAGCTGACAAACAGTTCGGCGGCCCGGTTGAGCCCGCGCGTACCTGACAGCAGGCCGGCGCAGATGACAAAACCGAGGGCAAGGCCGATCAGGATGGAGACGCCGCTGATCACCAGCGTCAGACCCGACGCCTTGACCAGAAGCATGAAGAGTTTCCAGCTCATCTCCGGCTTTTCATATCCTGGGGGCGGTCCACCTTATCCTTCTCCGGGAAGGCAAGGCGGCGCGGGGAGTTGGGCGGGAAGAACCCGGAAGCGGCAGGGCTGCCGCCTCCGGGCCATTTTGTTTTTTCTGCTCAGCGTTGCCCGAACGGGCAGCTGATGATCAGAAGGACGGGTCGGTCACCTTGTCCGGGGTGTTGAAGGTGTCACCGAACCACTTCTTCTGCAGGGTGGCCATGCGACCATCGGCCTTCATCTTGAGAAGGGCGGCGTCGATGGCATCCATCAGGCTGGTGCTGTCCGCGTCGGGGCGGCCGATGAAGCCGAAGTAGGAGGGTTTGCCGAACGGCGGCTTGATAACCTCGAACATGTCGCTGCGCTGGCTGGCGACATAGGCGATGTTGGGCAGCGAGTTGGCGACGGCGACGATACGGCCGGCGGCCATGTCGGCATAACCGTCGTTGAAGCTCACATACTCACGCACGGTCGGCGCGGTCGGCAGCGTCTTGGCATAGTCCTGCAGCTGGGCGAGCTGGGCGGTGGCCTTGCCTGAGCCGACGGCCTTGCCGGCGATATCTTCCGGCTTGGTCAGGCCGGCGTCCTTGCGGGCCAGCAGGGCCACGGTCGCTTCGGCAATCGGCGAGGTGAAGCGATAACGCTCCATACGTGCCTTGGTGATGGTGGCCGGGCCGGCAACCATGTCGAACTTGCCGGATTCAAGGCCGGGCAGCACGCCGTCCCACGGCAGGGTGACCCACTCGATCTTGACGCCCAGTTCCTTGCCGATCTCGGCGAAGAGATCGACATTGAGGCCGACATGCTCGCCGGCATCGATAAAGTCGAACGGCGCGAAGGCCGTTTCCGTGCCGACAGAAAGCACGCCCGCGGCCTTGACCTTGGCTAGCACATCATCGGCATGAGCGCTGAAGGCCGTCGCCATCGCGAGGGCAGCGCCAACCATGCCACCGAGAATCCTGATAGAACGCATTGCCGTCTCCCAAGTTAGCATCCGGTGCCGGCCTGTTCCCTTGCCCTGGCGGACCCGATGCGTAACGGGTGCGGCGGAGGTGGGTGCCGGCGGGTTAGACCCAAGAAACCTCTGTTCTGTCAGCGGCAGGTTGACCCTGCCGCCTTTTTGCTTCCGGCGGGCAGTTTGCCCGATCCCGGTGTTTTGAGGCCCGCCAGATTGCGCTCCTAACATTTTATGTCAGCCGGAGCGCAAAGCCGATTTGCCTATACATAATGCTCGCTGGCTTTACCCCGGCCTGTCAATGCCGGTTTTGCGGTGCGGCAGAGCGGCCCGTCTGGCGGCCAGGGCGCGATCTTAGCAAGAAGCGTGCAACAGGCGATCCGCGGCGTGCAGAGGGATTGCCGGCACGGCTGCCGCTTTGTGCGCGGGCTCCTGGATAAGATGGCAAATGGCCGCCCCTTGCGCTTTCCGCCCGGCTTTTAAAAAGCCAAAGGGGAGCCGGGCGTCAAAAAGACATGCCGGTGCATTCAAAAGACCGGGAACCTTTTGATGTTGAGTCAGGTTGTGCTGCTGATGTGCAGTTTAACGGGTGGCTCAGGTGGCGTCGTCGCCGTGCCACACCTTTACACTACTTAACCGGAGATGAATGGGTGTCGCTGGACATTTCCCATTTTTCATCGGAGCCTGCCGCCAGAAGAGGCAGTCCAGGCACGTTAAACGGGCAACTTAGGGGAGCGGCCATGAAGAATGTGGCCTGGACAGTTTCGAAAACAGGCCGTGGCAGCCGCCTGTATGTCCCATCAGGGACATAAGCCCGCCACGATTGAGTTCGAGATTTCTAAACACCTTCCGTCGCAGTTCTGCGATTTCTTCCGTTTCCCAAGTTATGCCGGGTGCCAGCCTGGCCTCTGACCCCCAAAAAGGGTCGGGGCTTTCAAAAAACACAGAAAAGCCAAGGAGTAAGGTTCATGACGCTTCGCTTCCTGTCCCTCGGCCTCGTGGGCGCGTTTGCGCTGGCGGGCTGCGCCGGTGCCACCTATGACAGCACGATCAAGGATCTGCAGCAGGCGCCGCGTTCCGGTTCTGCCTTCGACAACGCCCTGGCCGATGAATATCAGGGCCTCGCCGAGTTCGAAGGCTACAAGATGATGGACTACACCGATTCGATCTACTTCGCGCAGAAGGGCCTCTCTGCCGCTGCCGGCAAGACTCCGCTGCCGCAGCCGGTTTCCGAGCGTAACCTGACTGCCGATCATGTCGGTGAGCTGACCACCGCCCATGACACGCTGACCAAGGCCCTGGATGGCGGCGCCCGCGCTTCCATGCCGGCCAAGGCCGCCCGTGCCCAGGCAATGTATGACTGCTGGATCGAGCAGCAGGAAGAGAACTTCCAGAAGGACGATATCGCTGCCTGTAAGGGCAAGTTCGATCTCGCCATGAAGGACCTGAAGGTCGAGGCTCCGAAGCCCGTCGCCGCCGAGCCGCCGGCTCCGGCCCGCGTCCTGATTTTCTTTGAATTCGACAAGTACAACCTGCCGGAAGGCGCGTCACAGTTCCTTGATCGTGCGATGGAAGCCTATGGCCAGCGTCACCCGTCCACCGTTGACGTGACCGGTCACGCCGACCGTTCCGGTACCGACGCCTACAACATGAAGCTGTCCGAGAAGCGTGCCGATACTGTGTCCGCCGCCCTGCAGAAGCGCGGTGTGCCGGCCAGCACCATCAACGAGAGCTGGAAGGGTGAAAGCGAGCCGCTGGTTCAGACCCCCGACGGCGAGCGCAACATGTCCAACCGTCGTGTCGAAATCGTTATCCCCTGATTTCGGCAACGGTAATCCTGCCTGAGGGCGCTCGGCGGTAACGCCGTCCGCCCCGGCAGGAAGATCAAGACAGGAAAAAGGCCCGTGGCATCTGCCACGGGCCTTTTTCTTTCTGGTCATAAGCTCTTCACCGGGACGAGAGGTCAGGATCCGGTCCTGAAATCGCATACCGTTTGCCAGGCGATCTGCTGCAGGGTTGCGGCATCCGCCGGGGTCATGTCGCTGCCGGTCGCCGGCGCGCCGCCAAGCGGCGAGCGATTATAAAGCACGGCAAAGAAGACGCAGGCGGCAAGGTAGGTACCCGCAAGGGAAGGGTGCTTGCCATCGACAAAATAGAGATCGGGAGCGACAGCTGCTTGCTGTGCCCGCGCAAAGGCAAGGCCGACCGGTGCGACCGTGCCACCGGTTTTGCCGGCAATTTCCAGATAGGCTTCGGCAAGCCGGACGGTCTGGTCGGGAGCGTCCTTCGGTGCCCAGGTCATGAAGTAGAGAACCTGCGTGCCGGCTTGCTGCGCTGCTGCGGCCATTCGCCCGGCAGACTCTGTGAAATACTCCCGGCTTTCCGGCTTTTCATCGACCGGCTCGGTGGAGTTGCCCTGAAAAACGGCAACGTCCCAGGGGACCAGCCGGCTTTGAAGCGCCAGATTGGCCTCGTGCCAGCCCAGCAGGCCGCCCGAGATGGTCAGGCTGCGATACCGGTATCCGGCTGCCCCGTCCGGCAACAGGCCGGCGGCGAGGTCGCGCAGACGGGTGCTGATGCTGTTATTGTAGTGGGTATAGGAATTGCCATAGAGCGCGACGGACTTCGCCGTGCCTGCCAGAGGTGCACGCGGGCCGGAGGCGGTCATGTCATCTACCTGCTGCGGCAGTCAGGGCGCACCGGCGACGCTGCGGGCCCGGGCAACCATATCCATCGCCAGCGTCTCGCTGAGCCCGAGATAGTGCCGGGGATCGGACGCGGTACGCAGGGCTTCTTCCGACATCTCCGGCGGCAAGGCGCCCGAGGCGAGCAGCATATCAGCAAGGCCGCCGCCATCCGGCTGCCGGTGCGCGATGGCATGATGAACGACATCATGCGCCCGGGTACGGCCGATGAAGGGGGCGAGCGCCATCATCACATTTTCGGACGCCAGAAACTCCCCGGCCGGACCCAGATTGCGTTCCATCCGTGCCGGGTCCAGCTTCAACCCGTCCAGGAAGGCGGCAAGTTCGGCCAGCAGATCATGGGCGAGCGGGCAGGCCTGTTCGGCGAGCGCGGAGATCATCTGGTTGTTGGCTCCGTCGCCTTCAAAGGTCGGCTGCATCGCTTCCAGCGCCAGCGGCACCTGAGCGCGCAGCCGGGCGGCCAGGGAGAGCACCCGCACGACATTCTTCGGATTGACCTTGTGCGGCATGGTGCTTGAGCCCACCACCTCCTCACCAAGGGTTTCGGCAGCCTCGGAGAACTCGTCCGCCATCATCATGTAGAGATCGCGGGCAATCCTGGTGCAGGTCGCGCTGACAAGACCGAGCAGCAGGACATACTCCGCCGTGCCATCCAGCGCGGCGCGGGAGGGGACGGTGAAATGACCAAGGCCGAGCCGGGCGGCGAGGCGGCGGTTGAGCTCCGGCCCCAGCGCGCCGGCCGTGTGCATTGCGCCAACGGCGCCGCCCCATTGTGCGCAGAACACACGCGGCGCTGCCGCAGCCAATCGGTCGCGGTGGCGCAGCCATTCCTCGATCCAGCCGGCAATCTTGAAGCCGAAGGTAATGGGCAGTGCCTGCCGCATGTTGGTGCGGGCAACGGTAACGGTTGCCGCGTGCGCTTCGGCAAGGCTGGCGCAGGTCAGAAGGACGTCGTCAAACCGTGCCATGATCGCCGCATGCGCGCGTTGCATCAGCAGGGCAAGTGCTGTCTGCATTACATTCTGGGTCGTTGCGCCCCAGTGAACGTAACCGCCGGCATCGCCCCCGCACGCGGCGGAAAGGGCACGCACGAGCGAGACGACCGGAGCGCGGGTGCGGGCGATGTCTTCCGCAAGGGCAGTTTCATCCAGGACCTGGAAGCTCGCCTTGCGCCGGATCTCCGTCGCGGCATCTGCCGGGATCATGCCGAGTTCGGCCTGGGTTTCCGCCAGGGTCGCCTCAACCTCCAGCCAGGCTTCCCAGATCGATCGCCGCGAAAACAGGGCCGCCACGTCCGCGGCGGTTCGGGTGATGTCGGTTGCGGACATGGGTCAAAGCACCTGATCGAGGAAATAGCGCAGGCGCGGGCTTTCGGGGGCATCGAACATGCGGTCCGGCGAGCCCTGCTCGACAATCTTGCCCTGATCCATGAACACGACCTGGCCGGCGACCTCGCGGGCAAAACGCATTTCGTGGGTGACGACCAGCATGGTGATGCCGGAGCGGGCAAGGTCGCGCATCACCTCGAGAATGCCTTTTACCAGTTCCGGATCGAGCGCGGAGGTTGCCTCGTCGAACAGCATGACTTCCGGCTTCATGGCGAGCGCCCGGGCAATGGCGACACGTTGCTGCTGCCCGCCGGAGAGGGCAGAGGGGCGCCGGCGCTCGAAACCCTTGAGCCCGACGGCCTCAAGCTCCCTGAACGCAACAGCCTCGGCCTCGTCCCGCTTCATGCCATGCACCTTGCGCAGCGCCAGCGTGACATTGTCCATCACGCTCAGATGGCTGAAGAGATTGAAGTGCTGGAACACCATGCCGATTCTGGTGCGCAGCTTGTCGAGATCGACCTTGCTGTCGGTGATCTCGGTTCCATCGACGAAGATGGCGCCTTCCTGCGGGCGCTCCAGCAGGTTGGCACAGCGCAGCAGGGTTGATTTTCCCGATCCGGACGGGCCGATCAGGCAGGTAGTCATCGCCTTCGGCACGTCAAGCGTGATGCCGTCGAGCACCTTGTGCGTGCCGAAGAACTTGCCGACGGCGTCGAAGCGGATGCCGGCGTCCTTCCGAGGTGTCATTGCCTGTGCAGTCATCATCGGGCGCTCCTCGATCCCATGCGCATCCGCCGTTCCCAGGCATTCACGCCATAGGTCATGGGGACCGTCAGGGCGAGATAAAGAAGGCCGGCGGCGGTCAGTGGCGACAGGTTGGCGCTGTTGATCGCGGTATCTTGTGCAATCGAGAAGATTTCGCGCTGGCTGACCGTGAGGCCGAGCAGGAACACCAGCGAGGTACCCTTGATGACCAGGATGAACTGGCCGGTCAGCGGTGGCAGCACCCGGCGCACGCCCTGGGGCAGCATGATGTAGAAGAAGGCCTGGGCGCTGCTCATGCCGAGGGTGCGCGCCGCCTCGATCTGGCCCCGCTCGACGCTTTGCAGGCCGGCACGAAAGATCTCGGCCATGTAGGCGCCCTCGATCAGGCCGATGGCGAGCGCGGCATAGGAGTAGGTGTCGCGGCCGAAGATGGAGAGACCGGCAAGCGGCAAACCCTGGCCGATCAGGTAGATGGTAAGGATGTGCGGCAGCCCGCGCAGGATGTCGACATAGACACGGCAAGGAAACCGCACGAACACGGTAGAGGCCATCAGCCCGGTTGCGATCAGGAGGCCGAATGCCATCCCGATGAGGGAGGCAAGCACCGACAGGAGGATGGTGTTCGGCAGGCCGATGACAACAAGCGTCTCGAGCGAATGCCAGAGGATAACGGGATCGAAGAAGGTTTCCTGGATCCGCTCAAGGCCGATGGACATTGATGCTTACTTCTTCTCGGGGTGCGGCATGCCGGGATATTCGGTGTACATGTCGTCGGGAATTTCGACCGACGGCGGGTTCCACTTGGTCCACAGCTTCGTATAGGTGCCATCCTTCATCAGCTTGGTGATGGCGCCGTCGACGGCGGCAAGAAGCTGCGGGTTATCCTTGGAAACCGGGAAGGCGGCGATGCCGCTGGTCACCATCTGGGAGCCGGCAAGTTCTTCGTGCTGGTGGATCAGCTTGTCCGCCGTGGCAAGGCCGGTGAAAAGGCCATCAACCTGACCGGCCATCAGGGCATTGAGGCTGGCGGTAACGTTCGGGAATTCGCGGACACTGACATCCGGGGCAAGGCCGTTGATAAGCGGGATCAGTGCGCTGCCACGGGTGATGGCGACAGTCTTGCCGCCGGCCTGCTGAACCTTCTCGATCGCAGCGTCCTTGCGGCTGACGAGGCGGGCTTCGCCGTATCCGACAGGCTTGGTGAAATCGACCATCGCCTTGCGTTCGTCGGTCACCAGAACGCCGAAAGCGGCGGTGTCGTACTGCTGGTTCTTGACCGCCGGAACCATGCTTTCGAAGTTGGTGGAAACGAAGCTGACCTCAAGGCCCAGCTCCTTGCCGATATCCTGCATGAATTCGACGATGTAGCCGGCCGGCTTGCCGTCCTCGATGAAGGAGACCGGCTTGTCATCGGTGCGATAGGCGACGGTCAGCGTCTTGGGCACCACGGTCTGCAGGGCGCTGTCGGCCCGGGCGACCTGCGGAGCGCTGAGGGCGCCGGCCACAAGGCAGGACAGGATGGCGAGGCCGCGGCTGCGGCCTTTCAGAATGCTCGGCATGTCTCTCTCCCGTAATTTCTTTTCTGCTGCGGTGAAGCCGCGTGCTCCTTTCGTCATAGCCCGTTGGTCTTGATGACCAATTCAAATTTCAACCAATTATCATAAGCCATACTTATCAGAGAGTTTGCGGCACTCCTGCAGCAGCGCCCGCAGGGCCGGGGCTGTATCGCTGCGGCGATAGAGCAGTACCAGCTCGGTGGTGATGTCCTCGGCAAGGGGGCAGAAGGCGACGCCCGGCACGCCAAGCCGGTTTGCTGTCTCGGGTACCAGCGCAACGCCCATGCCGGCTTCGACCAGGAACAGCATGGTGGCGATCTGGGGAACGGTCTGGCCGACCTTCGGTTCGAAGCCTGCCGTGAGGCAGGCATTGTGGGTAAGCGCGCGCAGACCGCCGCTTGCCTGCCGCAGATACTGGATGAAGGGCCTGTCGGCAAAGTCGGCAAGGCTGCACGGGGCCATCTCCGCGCCCCGGCGGGGGCTGGCAACCGCCAGCACCATGCGCTCCCGCGCCAGCACGAGGCTGGCGATCTCCGGCCCGAGGCCGGGGAGTGGCGAACGCGCGAGACCAAAATCAAGCACATGTTCGCTGAGCTGGCGCACCTGATCGACGGCGGGGCGCTGGTCGAGATGCAGGGAAATGGCCGGCCGCACCTTTGCCATCGCCTGCACCAGATGGCTGAAGGCCGGGTGAAGCGCCGCCGAGCCGACGTACCCTGCCGTCAGCGTCCGGCTGCTCTGCCGGCCAATGGCCGAACCCATCTGCTCTGCGCGCCGTGCCTGGGCCAGGATCGCCTGCGCTTCGGGCAGGACCACGGTTCCGGTTTCGCTCAGCTCGACGCGCCGGCGCGACCGGTCGAACAGGGCTGAGCCCAGATGACCTTCCAGCGCCTGCACCAGTTGGCTGAGGGCTGGCTGGCTGATGCCAAGCTGCTCGGCGGCACGGCCGAAATGCTGTGTTTCTGCTGCAGCGACGAAAGCGTGCCAGTGCCTCAGCTCGATAGGCATGCCGGTGCGATCTCCCGAGAGGGGCGCCGTTCAGCCACAGCCGGGCGCCTTCTGATGTCCGTGCCTTTTAAAGGCACCGGAACGGCCGTTTCGTCAATGAAACGGGCAGATCCATCCACCTCGGCCAATAACCCTCCTGCTGCGACGGGCTCTGCCCGCTTGCCTGCTGCAAAAGGCAGGTCCATGCTGGCGGCATTATCCCATTGGCTACCGGATTTCCATGTATTCCGCCGTTACCCGCGCCATTCGTGTCGATGTCGAACCCATGTTCCTGGCCGATCAGTCGGCCCCGGATGAAGAGCGTTATGTCTGGGCCTACAAGGTGCGCATCGAAAACCAGGGTGCCGAAACGGTGCAGCTGGAAACCCGCCATTGGCGCATTACCGATGCCCACGGCATGACCCGTGAAGTGCGCGGGGAAGGTGTGGTCGGCGAGCAGCCGGTGCTGGGGCCGGGCGAGAGCTTCGAATATGCCTCCGGCACGCCGCTCGACACCCCCTCCGGCATCATGGTCGGCACCTATCAGATGGTGACCGGCGAGGGCGACCGCTTCGATGTTGATATCCCGGCCTTCTCGCTCGATAGCCCCTACGGGCGGCGGGTGCTGAACTGAAGCCGCGGGCGGGAGAGGCCAGATGAGTGGTTTCGACGCTCCAGGCGGGACGTCGGTGCCGGGCGCAATGCGCTCTGCCTATGATGCGCATATCGAAAACCTGGTGGCCGATGCCATCCGCTCGGCCGACAATTCCTGGTTTCGCGAGGATTATACCGAGCAGGCCACCAAGGTTATGCAGGTGCTCCGGCGCAAGGGTTTTCACCTCGTGCCGCAGAAACTCTCTGACCGGGCGGTGGAAAAGGCGGTCGAGGACATGCCCTACGGCCGGCTCAATCCGGCTGATTACGTGCGTCAGGTCTACAAGCTGATGATCGCCAAATCGCTGCGCTATTAGTGCCTGCGGCCCACCCGTTTCCTCAGATCTGCTGCTCCATGCTCTGCGCCGGGATTTCATCCGCCCGGTGAATGCGCACTACGGTGGCCGGAACGCCGGCCGCCGTGCAATGGGCAGGCACCGGCTTCAGCACCACGCTGCCGGCGGCAATTTTGCTGAAGGCGCCAACCTCGATGTTGCCGAGGACCTTGGCACCGGCGCCGATCATCACGCCGCGGCGGATCTTGGGGTGCCGGTCGCCGCACTCCTTGCCGGTACCGCCGAGGGTGACGTTTTGCAGGATGGAGACGTCATCTTCCACCACGGCCGTTTCACCGATGACGATGCCGGAGCCGTGGTCGAGCATGATGGCCCGGCCGATGCGGGCGGCCGGATGGATATCGGGCCCGAATACCAGTGAAGCGAGGTTGGAGAGCCAGAGCGCCAGTTCGCTGCGGCCCTGGTGCCAGAGCGCGTGGGCGATGCGATACGTCTGGAGCCCCTGGAAACCCTTGAGGTTGAGCAAGGCGTGCAGAAGGGTGGCGCAGGCGGGATCGCGGGCCCGGACTGCGCCGAGATCGGCTTCGACTGCGGGCAGAATGGCCTTCTCTTCGGCCAGCACACCTTCGATCAGTTCAAAAAGCGCCTGCGCATCCGCGCCAGCCACCGCAAGACGGGCCGCCAGTACGTGCGCCAGGATGGCCTTGCCGTCCGTGGGGCGGATTACCTGCGCGTCCAGAACAGAGCGCAGCACCGGCTCGCGCGCGGCGAGGTTTTCCGCTTCACGGCGCGCCGTCTCCCACAGCGAACCGGGCTGCGCCTGGTCGGGGATACGGGCAATGTTCAGCTTGCGGGAGGCTTCGGCCATTTGTTTCTCGTTGTTTATCGGCAGGAAGGCGGCAAGCCCGTCAGCATGACCGCAACAGAGAGTAACCGCCCTGCCCGGCATCCGTCCGTGAGGGAGTTAACCTCCGGGCTGTTCCCCGGGGGTGGCGATTGCCGTGCCTTCTTTTGTCGCTGGTTTCAAGCCGGGTAACAGGCCGAGTGCGCCGGCTTCGATAAAGGCAATGCCCGCCTTGCGCAGCGGCTCGACCAGATCGGGCCGGCTGTCATGCACAAGAATGTTCTCGTTCATCTCGGCGATCACGATGGGTGAGCGATAATCGGCCCCGTCCAGCATGCCAAGGCGTTTCATTTCGACATAGGCAGCGCTGGCGACAAAAAAGCCGTCGGCCCGGCCATGGCGCAGCATGGCTTCGCCCTGGGCGAGCGTGTCCACCCCGGTAACGGTGAGGCCGCTCAGGGAAACCTGGCTGGAAAGGGCGCTGTAGGTGCGCTGTACGGCGAAACGTTTGCCGGGAAAGTTCGCCAGAGAACTGAAGGGTGCGGTGATGTGGGGCGCTGCTAGCAGGACCAGGTTGAGCCCCGGTGTCGGCAGGTGAATGGCGATGATATGGCTGAAGCCGGCATAGGCTGTGGGCTGGCGGAAAAAATCGACATCGATTTCACCGTTCTCGACCATTTGCAGGGCGCGGGGGGCCGGGACCTCCCGCCAGTCCACGCACAGGCCTGCGCGCGCCATGATGTCGTCAGCTGCCCGGCGGATGGCGCTGGCAGCGGGAAAGTCCGTCCAGTGGGCAGCCTTGACGCAGCCGGGTACGGTTTCCGCCGCTGCGTCAGCCATTGCGGAGGCCGGAAAACTCGCGACAAGAGCGCCAAGCAGAAGAAGCGCTGCTGCCGGCTGGCGTAGCTTGCGGGTGAGGGGATGGGGCAACGGCAAGCCTCCCGGCTGCGGGCCGGATTCTGCGACCGGCCACGGAACTATCTTGGCCGGGACGCCGGCGCTTCGCTCTGCCGATATTGTTAAGCTTGGTATGGAAGGCGCTCGCCTTTCCCGCCTCACCGGCATGAGGGCCCCCTATTCGCCGGGCAGGGGATCGCCGACACGGTTACCGTGCGGCAGATCAAGCCAGCCATCGGCGATGACACTGCGCATGGCGGCGTCGATGCTCTTCACCAGATCGCGATGGCGGGCGTTCAGCACGATATGGGCCTCCATTCTCATCAAGGTCGCCGGCACAGGGCGGTTTTCGATGTCGAGGCCGGCCGTTCTATCCAGCCGCCAGTAGGTGTTGGCATCGGTCAGCATGCCGTCGGCATGGCCCTGCTGCACCATCTGGATCGCCTGCGAAATGTCGGGAACGCGCTGGATGGAAAACCCGCTCCTGCCGGGCAGCTCGTCCACTGACCGGTGACCGAGTAATGCCACGAGCTTGAGGCTGCGCAGGTCAGCGAGGGAGGTGACGGTGCCGGTAAAACCGGGTCCCAGCATCAGCACGATGTCGAAACCCGGTAACGGGGCCGGGACCACCACGACGTCATGCATGTCGGCGATGACCGGGTCGGTGCGCAGCATGTCGGCGTCGATCTGGCCGCTCTGGACGGCTTCGTAGGCTCGCGCCAGCGGCAGTGGCACCCATTCCACGCACAGGCCGGCCCGTTTGTAGGCTTCGGCAATGGGCGGCAGCATCCAGTCCAGGCCGGTGGTGCCGATCCAGTGCGCAACCTTGAGGCAGCCCGCCCGCGCGGGCAGGCAAAGCAGGGCGAGGATTGTGAAGGTTGCGGCACGCACTGCCGATCTTTTGCCGGAAGCCCGCCTCTCGCCGGTACGCCGCATCGCCCGTTACTCCAGCCGCCTGGCAGGCCATACCCGGTCAGGGTCGTTCTGCTGCCTACTCACATATGCGTATGATCCCTCTTCCGCCCAGGGGCAAGCAGTGTTGGTACCGGCTTGTTCAACTTGGAGGATCGCTGTCGTCGGTGGCAAAGGCGCCTTCTGCCAGGGCCTTTCTCACGGCGAGATCCAGAACGGGGACCAGTTCCGGCCGCGAGGCATGCACCACGACATGCGTCGGGGTGGGCATGACCATCAGCGGGGGGCGAAATTCCGCCGGGTCGATCTCGTGGTTACGCACCATCGAGCGATAGAGCCCGCGATCCATCAGCAATCCGTCCGCCCGGCGCATCAGCAGCATGCTGAAGCCCTGCTCCATCGTGGAGAAGTGCTCGAGATGGTAGCGCTGGATATAGGGAATCGTGTCGGCCATCTTGTAGGCAAGGGCCGTGATCAGCGTATAGGGCAGCATGTCGTTGAGGCCGCGCACCTCGATTGGCAGATCCTTGCGCACCACGAGGGCGACGCCGAATCCGGGAAGCCCGGTCGGCACGGCCAGCACATTCGTCATTTCATTGAGCTCGGGCTCTGGCCGCCACATGTCGATATCGACAAGGCCCTGCTGCACCATCACCCGCGCCCGGGCGGCCGGCACCTTGACCTCCTTGATGCAGAGGCCTGACTGCACCATGACCTTTTCTATGCCCCGGGCGCGCCAGTCATTTTCGACCAGCTCCTGCCAGCGGGCGAGGATGTAGCACGGGGCCGCCGTGGCGGCGGAAGCGGCCAGAAGCGCCGTGGCGGCCAGGGAAAGGGCAAGGACAAGGACAAGGGGCAGGCGAAGAGGCAGCACTTGCGTCCTCCGGGCAGGCCGGCGCCGGTGCCGGCCAACACAATCATCGCAACACCTTTGAGTGTAGTCCTGCGCCCCCGGCGCCCCGCGTCAAGTAAGGTTAAGATTGGTTTGCATACCGGCGAAAACGAAACGGGCCCGCCTGATGGCGGGCCCGTTCGTGTCTGTCCGGCAAGGGCGAAGCGATCAGCCGGTAAGCTTGTCGAGCTCGCGCACGATGCTGTCGCCCATGACCGTGGTGGAAACCTTGGCCATGCCCTTGGACATGATGTCGGCAGTGCGCAGGCCACCGGCCAGCACGTTCTGCACGGCGGTTTCGATCAGGTCGGCTTCCGCCATCATGTCGAAGCTGTAGCGCAGGCACATGGCAAAGCTCAGCAGCGTGGCGCAGGGGTTGGCAATGTCCTTGCCGGCGATGTCCGGCGCGGAGCCGTGCACCGGCTCATACATGGCCTTGCGCTTGCCGTCGGCATCCGCCGCCCCGAGCGAGGCGGAGGGCAGCATGCCGAGCGAGCCGGTGAGCATCGCCGCCTCGTCGGAGAGGATGTCGCCGAAGAGGTTATCGGTGACGATCACGTCGAACTGGTGCGGGTTACGCAGCAGCTGCATGGCGCAGTTGTCGGCATACATATGCTCGAGCGTCACGTCGGAGTAGCTGGCCTTGTGCAGGGCCGTCATCTCCCGGCGCCACAGCACGCCGGTTTCCATGACATTGGCCTTTTCGCAGGAATGCACCTTGCCCTTGCGCTTGCGCGCAAGTTCAAAGGCCACGCGGCCGACGCGCTCGATCTCGTAGGAGCTGTAGGCCTGGGTGTTCACGGCCTTGAAGCCGCCTTCCGGCAGCTCATGGATGCCGCGCGGCTCGCCGAAATAGACGCCGCCGGTCAGCTCGCGCACGATCATGATATCGAGGCCCTTCACGACCTCGGGCTTGAGCGTGGAAGCATCGACCAGCGCGTCGAACACCACGGCCGGACGCAGGTTGGCAAACAGGCCTAGTTCCTTGCGCAAACGCAGCAGGCCGGCTTCCGGGCGCTTTTCATAGGCAACGCCGTCCCACTTGGGGCCACCGACCGCGCCCAGCATCACCGCATCGGCGGCAAGGGCATCGGCCATCGTCTCGTCGCTCACCGGCACGCCATGCGCATCGATGGCGGCGCCACCGGCAAGGCCTTCACGCCAGTCGAAAGTCACATTACGGCGGCGGGCCAGCCATTCCACAACGCGACGCACCTGCGCCATAACCTCGGGGCCGATGCCGTCGCCCGGCAGGACCAAAAGCGTCTTCGCGGTCATCCGCTATCCTCAAATAACCAGCAACATGAAAAGGGTGGATGGGCTTTAGCACGTCCGCCCGCCATTTGCATGCGGCAAGCGCCCGCGCACCACTCCGGCCACCCGGTGATCCGTGGCTTTGGGCTTTAGGCCCTCTTGCCATTTGCGTCCAGAAAACTTTCCGGAAAGTGCGTGGATCGCCCGTTTGTGGCAAGAAGCATTCCCGGATGCGCAACTTTGGCGATGCGGGCGCAAGGCGCTGCGACGTTCCGCCAAACTCCCGCTTGACAGGCGCGGTTCTATGACTAGGTTGTGCGCCCGAAGCCGTCCTGCCCCTGCCCCGCAGGGATATGGATTGCCGCCGCGGAGAGGTGGCCGAGTGGTTGAAGGCGCACGCCTGGAAAGTGTGTATACGTGAAAACGTATCGCGGGTTCGAATCCCGCTCTCTCCGCCATCCTTACCCTGGGCTTCTCGCCGGGTAAGGGGACTGAAAAAGCCGCCCTTCAGGGCGGCTTTGTCGTATCTGCCCCTCGGCTTTCCGATGGAGCGGCCCCCCAAGCGCCGGTTGCCTGTGCCGGCTGCCGGTGCGTGGCAACAAAGGGCCTTTTGACCATGTCAAACGACGAAGACTTTATCTACGACGAAGCCACCGGCGAATGGAAACCGGCGAGCGAGGTTGCCGCGGGTGCTGCAACGGCCGGAGCGGTCGAGGTGCGCGACAGCGTGGGGAACCTGCTGGCCGATGGCGACAGCGTGACCCTGATCAAGGATCTGAAGGTCAAGGGCGCCAACCAGGTGCTGAAACGTGGCACGGTCATCCGCTCCATCCGCCTTACCGGCGATGAGCAGGAGATCGACTGCCGGCACGACACCATCAAGGGTCTGGTGCTGCGGGCCGAGTTTGTGAAGAAGGGCTGATCCGGCCCGCTGTCGCCCCCCGCCTCTGCCGGTGAGGTGTGCTTTGCGGGATACGGCAACGATCTTCTGCTTCGGGCGATCCCGGCAGCAATTTTGCCCGCTTCACGGCGACGATCGGCCGGCGCATATGCTGTGGAAACGCAATGCGATGAAAAGGCCGACGATATGAGCTCCGCTTTCCTTCTCTGGCTCGCCGGCGCGATGGTGGTGTTCCTCAGTGCGGCGACGGCATCGCGCGCCTACATCGCCAGCAGCAACATGCTGCTGCTGGCCTTGTCGCTTGTTCTTTATTGCGGCGGCAATCTGATGATGGTGCGGCTGATGCGCGAAGGCGGGCTTGGCCTTGCCATCTCCGTCTCGGCCATCGCCCAGCTCGTCATCATCAACATCATCGCGTTCCTGCTCTTCGGCGAAAAGCTCAGCAATCCGCAGCTGGCCGGTGTCGGCCTTGGCGTTATAGCCATGGTGCTGATGCTCTTTCCGCTGGGCGCAAGGAGCTGAAGTGCGAAGGAGGGGGCGGTATCGCCCCTCCTCTGTCTCCTATTCGGCCGGGTGAGGCATTGCGGCGCTACCGGCACCGGCGCGCCCGTTTTTCAACACAATCCAGCCGAACAGCAGCATGTCAGCGATCAGGAAAAGCGAGGTGATGGCGGCAATCGGTTCTCCGGCCATGTTGCCGGAATAAATAAGGCCGACGCCGATGGCGAGCAGGACAGAGGCGACGAACCAGACG
Source organism: Radicibacter daui (assembly GCA_030657355.1). Taxonomy (GTDB): domain Bacteria; phylum Pseudomonadota; class Alphaproteobacteria; order Radicibacterales; family Radicibacteraceae; genus Radicibacter; species Radicibacter daui. The sequence continues at coordinate 4,182,769 of CP131056.1, read as the reverse complement.
ATCACCTGAACCAGTGCCAGCCGGCTGCGATCGGCCACCGGATGAAGCCGGTAGAACACCCCCATAAGGAACAGCGACACCCAGCCGAGCAGGTTGAGATGGGCGTGCGCCGGCAGGGTGGAATGATCCTGCGACATCGACATGGCGATGCCCCATGCCATGCCGGCGATGCCGCAAAGAACGGCGAGCGGAAATGCGGTCGAAGATGCCTTCATATCGAGCCCCCAACGCTATGGTGTGCGGCCCGGTCGCGGACAGCTCGCGCAAGGCCGGTTTGTTGTCGACGGCCGGAAGAAGCGGGCGATCTCCCGCTGCTCAGGCCGCAGCAAAATAGCACCGGCAGCCTGCGGGAGTATTCATAATAAAGGAGGCGGGGTTGGCCTGGCTGGCCGCCGTCAGTGCCCGACCGTGCGGGAGAAGAGATTGATGACCAGCACGCCCGCCAGGATGAGCCCCATGCCGGCAAGCGCCGGCAGGTCCAGCGCCTGCTTCAGGAACACCCAGCCGATAAGGGCGATGAGCACGATGCCGGTGCCTGACCAGATGGCGTAGACCACGCCCACCGGGATGAAGCGCAGCGTCAGCGACAGCAGATAGAAGGAAACCCCGTAGCCTATGACGGTGATGACTGACGGCAGCGGCCGGGTGAATCCCTCCGACAGGCGCAGGCAGGTGGTCGCCACAACCTCCGAGCAGATGGCAAGGAAGAGCCACAGATAGGTGAGCGTCGGCATCGGGCGGGGTGTCTTTCGGGCGAAGGGGCTGAAGAAAGGCAGGACGAGAAGGGTCAGGCGAGGGCAACCACACGGCCGCCGGTTACGCGGCGCAGATCGTCAAAGCTGATGGCGAAGACACTGTTGGGATTGCCGGCGGCAGCCCACAGCTCACCCTTCCTCTCCAGATCGGCGTCGATGAAGGTAACGGGCGGGGTGAGGTGGCCGACGGGGGAGACGCCGCCGATGGCAAAGCCGCTGACATCGCGCACCCAGCGGGCATCGGCGCGCTCAATGGTCTCGCCAAGCGCAGCGGCCAGCTTCTCCACATCCACCCGGTTATCGCCGCTCACCAGCGCCAGCACGGGCCGAGCGGTATCCGAAGCCTTGAAGATCAGCGATTTGATGATCTGGCCGACGGTGCAGCCGATAGCGCTTGCCGCATCTTCGGCCGTGCGGGTGGAGGCCGGATATTCCTTGAGCCGGGGTTCGATGCCGGCGGCAGTGAGGGCCCCTGTCACCCGGTCGATGCTGCGGGCGGGAGCGGCCGGAGAGGGCATACTGGCAGTGTCGGGCGCGGAAGAGGGCGAGGCCGGCATGGTGTGGCTCTTCTCCTTGCGGTCATCAGTCCCCACATGCTTAATCTCGCGCGCAAAAGCCGTAAACCGGGAGTTGGGCACCGCCCCATGCAGGTAAGTTCTTATAGTGGAAGCGGGGCGCCGGCCGGGTTCCTGCTTCGGGCCGCCGCCTTCATCATCGACAATCTGGCGATCAGTGCGCTGGTGGGAATCGTCTCCCAGTTCACCGGCATTGCGCTGATGGACGGGGTACCGGTGGGCATGGATGGCGGGGAGCCGGTGTTTTTTCCGGTGCTCACGCCGGGTGGCTTCGCGCTCGTCTTCGTGATGGGCTGGCTTTATGCCGCGCTTCTGGAAAGTTCGGTGCTGCAGGCAACCGCCGGCAAGGTGATGCTGCGCTTGCTGGTGACGGACAATAATGGCCAGCGCATCAGCTTTGCCCGCGCGACGGCGCGTTATGTCGCCAAGATCACGCTTGGCCAGTTCCTCATCGTCGGATTCGTCACCGTGCTGTTGTCGCGTGAAAAACGCGCGCTCTACGACAGCGCTGCCGGCACGCGGGTGCTGCGGGGCCGGGTAGAGGCCGTCAGCGCCGATTGACCTTGCCGTCCGCTCGGTCTAGACCCACTCTCCATATGAATTGCGGGCCGCAATCCCGGCCTTTTTGAAATAAAGGTGCCGCAGGCGCCGGTGCACGAGTTCAAGGAGCCATAAGGGCAGATGGAAAAGTTTACGATCCTTACCGGCGTTGCCGCGCCGCTGCCGATGATCAACATCGACACCGACATGATCATCCCCAAGCAGTTCCTGAAGACCATCAAGCGCACCGGTCTCGGCAAGCATCTGTTCGACGAGATGCGCTACACCGCCGACGGCACCGAGATCGAGGATTTCGTGCTGAACCGCCCGGCCTACCGCAAGGCCAGCATTCTGGTGGCCGGCGACAATTTCGGCTGCGGCTCCAGCCGTGAGCATGCCCCGTGGGCGCTGATGGATTTCGGCATCCGCTGCGTCATCGCGCCGAGCTTTGCCGACATCTTCTATAATAACTGCTTCAACAACGGCATCCTGCCGATCCGTGTGTCGCAGGCCGATGTGGAGAAGCTGCTGGACGATGCCGGCCGCGGCGCCAATGCCACGCTGACCGTCGACCTTGAGAAGCAGACCATCCAGGGCCCGGATGGCGGCACACTCGCTTTCGAGATCGATCCGTTCCTCAAGCACCGCCTGCTGAACGGCCTCGACCAGGTGGGCCTTACCCTGCAGCATGCCGGCGATATCGATGGTTTTGAGACCGCCCGCGGCCAGAACGCCCCGTGGCTCAAGGCCGGCACCTCCGCCGCTGCCTGACCCGGGACAGGGGTTTTTAAGAGTATCCGGAAGGCGGCGGGCTCAACCCGCCGCCTTTTGCATGAGCTCGCTGATGGTGCCGGTCAGCAGGGCAAGGTCCTGCGGGCGGGACAGGCGGTGGTCGCCAC